>JAGOOF010000040.1 GCA_017992655.1 Patescibacteria group bacterium | reverse complement strand
GTTCTTTACACTTCTGCCACACCGGCGTCTTATGAAATAAAAAAATCAGGCCAAGTAGTGGAACAAATTATCCGTCCTACAGGGCTTATTGATCCGGAAGTAGAGATACGGCCTACCATTAATCAAATAGACGATTTGGTTAAAGAAATTATGGAAAGGGTAAAAAAAGGAGAGAGAGCACTCGTTACCACTTTAACAAAAAAAATGGCCGAAGATCTTTCACAGTTTCTTGTTGATAAAGAAATGAAAGTAAAATATCTCCATAGTGATGTTGATACTTTGGAGCGCCTCGCAGTATTAAGAGATTTAAGGCGTGGGAAAATCGATGTTGTGGTGGGAGTTAACCTTCTCCGCGAAGGGCTAGATTTGCCAGAAGTATCATTGGTCATTATTTTAGACGCAGATAAAGAAGGTTTTTTGCGTTCGGAAACCTCTTTAATCCAAACGATAGGGCGGGCGGCGCGTAATAAAAACGGCAAAGTTATTTTATACGCGGATAACGTTACAGGTTCCATGGAAAGAGCAATTGCGGAAACCAATCGCCGTCGCAAGCTCCAAATTACTTACAATAAAAAACACAATATTACTCCCCAGACCATAAAAAAGAATATCGTCTCTATTCTGGATAGTGTGGAGAGCGCCCGTTTCGACGAAGTGGAAAAAGTAATGCGTATTAAAGATTTGCCCGCTCTCATTGTGGAAAAAGAAATGCTTATGAAGCAAGCGGCCGACGCTTTGCGTTTCGAAGAGGCAGCAGTTATAAGAAACGAGTTAATAGAGCTAAGAAAACTGCAAAATAGCCGTAAAAAGGTATAATTAAAACATGGAGGGAAAAACTATCATTAAAGACACGCTTGTACTTATTTTGTTTGCGATTGTTTTTTTCGTTGTTTGTCTTTTGTTTTTCAAGCTTTTTGTTGCCGATAAAACAGTTGCTCAAAAACCAAGCGAAGCAACGGTACTTATTCCTCCCCAAACAGGGGTAACAACCGACGATGAGGGTAAGCTCATACCTATTAACGAGGCCGTTTTGCCCGATGGCCAATACCAAGGTCAATTAAAAATTCCAATTTTAACCTACCACTATATTCGTCCTTTGCCTGGCGACGATGATCGGCTTGGCCAAAACTTATCAGTTTCGCCAGAACAGTTTGAAAAACAAATAAAGTATCTTTCTGACAATGGCTATAAGGCAATGACGTTTGACGATTTAAGGGCAAACAACATTCCCGATAAACCCGTAATTTTAACTTTTGACGATGGGTACAGGGATGCCTACAGCGACGCTTTTCCGGTCCTCAAAAAATATAATTTCAACGCAGTGTTTTACATTATTACCGGCTTTGTAGGCCAAGAGAGGTATCTGACCTGGGCAATGATGAAAGAAATGAGCCGCGCGGGAATGGTTTTTGGAAGCCATAGCGTAAGCCATCCTGACCTGGGCAAAGAAGATATCGAGGACGAGAAAGTTGAATACGAGCTTTCCGAGAGCAAAGAAATACTTACCGAACAATTGGGTAAAGAAACAAAAGATTTTTGCTACCCCAGTGGACAGGCAAACACCAAAACCGTTACGGCGGTTTACAAGGCAGGTTATAAAACCGCGGTGTCTACGCAAATAGATTTTGCAAAAAAAGGTGATTACCTCTTGTGGCTTCCCCGCCTGCGCATCAAAAACGACACAAATATGCTCAAAATAATGAATTAGCCATGTACTTAGATATGTTTTTAGCCAATTGATTTTTGTGGCTTTAAGCGCTATAATTACTCCGTTATGGCAGAGCACAATAATATTGTTGTTAAAGGGGCGCGGGAGCATAACCTCAAGAACATTGATGTTGTTATTCCTCGTGACAAACTGGTCGTAATTACTGGTCTTTCTGGTAGCGGTAAATCAAGCCTTGCGTTTGATACAATTTACGCGGAGGGACAGCGTCGTTACGAGGAGTCTCTTTCGAGCTACGCGCGCCAATTTTTAGGGCAAATGAACAAGCCAGATGTCGACTATATCGAAGGCCTGAGCCCCGCTATTTCCATTGACCAAAAAACAGTTTCTAAAAATCCCCGTTCTACAGTGGGTACAGTAACAGAAATTTATGATTATCTAAGAGTGCTGTATGCCCGTATCGGCAAGCCCTATTGCCCGAACTGCGGCGCAAAAATAGAAGCACAAACCATAGATCAAATGATTGAAGCATCTACTGGCTTATTTAACGGTCGTACAGTAACTATTTTAGCGCCAGTTGTAAGAGGTCGTAAAGGAGAGTACCTTGAGCTAGTTAGAAGCTATGCTGCCAAAGGTTATGCAAAAGCAAGAATCGACGGCAAAGTGGTTAGTACCGATACCCCACCGAAGCTTGGCCGTTACAATAAACACAATATAGAGATAGTAGTCGATAGTGTGGACTTACCACATAACGGGCTAAGCGAAGATAAAAGAATGCGTTTGTCCGAGGCGATTGAAACAGCAACACAATTAAGCCATGGTACTATCATAATTCAAGCAGACAAAGACGAATTAGCACTTTCAACTTCTTTGGCATGTTCCAACTGTAGCTACGGTGCCTTTCCTGAACTTGAGCCGCGCCTTTTTTCATTTAACAGCCCATATGGTGCTTGTGAAAAATGCGATGGGCTCGGTTTTTTCCAAGAATTTGATGCGGATTTAGTGATACCCGATAAAACAAAAACTATTGCCAGTGGTGCGGTATTGCCTTGGAGCTATAACCAGCACAACTGGTGGGGAGTACTGTTGCGCCATGTGTGTAACTATTACAATATCAGCCAATTTACTCCGCTTAAAAATATGAGCGAGGAGAAAATCAATATTCTGTTGTGGGGGAAAAATAATGGTGACAAGATACCGGTAAAGCATGTAACAAAAACCGGTTCGCAATTCGAATGGCACTTGCGCTTCGAAGGGCTTATGAACCTTTTACACAAAAGGTACAGCGAAACTAGCTCCGACTATATCAGAGAAGATCTTGCGAAATATATGACAAAGCAACCCTGCCCCTCTTGCTTGGGAGACAGGCTTAAGAAAGAAGCTTTAAATGTGATGGTTAAAGACAGAAATATTCACGACCTTGCCAAGCTAAGCATTATCGATTTATTACAGTGGTTTAACACTCTTTCTTTAACAGAGGCAGAAGAAAAAATTGCCCAACGGGTTGTAGCGGAAATTAAAGCGCGCCTTGAATTTCTTATTAATGTTGGGTTGGATTATCTCTCTTTAGAGAGAGCGTCTGCGACATTGTCAGGAGGAGAGACACAACGTATACGCCTGGCAAGCCAGATTGGGTCAGGCTTAGTGGGGGTGCTTTATGTGCTCGACGAACCATCGATCGGTTTGCACCAGCGTGATAACGCAAAATTGCTGGAAAGTCTTACAAAACTAAGAGATTTAGGCAATACAGTGCTTGTTATTGAACACGACGAGGAAACTATGGAAGCAGCGGACTACATCATTGACCTTGGGCCGGGCGCGGGAAGATTGGGGGGTGAGTTGGTAGTCGGAGGGGACATTGAAAAAGTTAAAAATACAGAACATTCTTTAACAGGGCAATATTTATCGGGGAAAAAAGAAATTGCTTACAACAAAAAACGCAGGCCGATGAGTGGCAAATACCTAACAATAAAAGGAGCGCGGGAAAACAACCTAAAAAACATTAACGTACGTCTCCCGCTCCACAACCAATTTATTTGCGTAACGGGAGTTTCTGGCAGTGGTAAATCGACACTCGTGAATGAAATAATTTACAAGTCTTTGGCTAATAAGCTTAACCGAGCGTGGCTTAAGCCTGGCAAGTTCGATGCCCTTGAAGGATATGACTCTCTTGACAAGGTGGTGGTTATAGATCAAAACTCTATCGGGCGGACACCCCGTTCTAACCCCGTGACTTACACTAAAACTTTTGACCTTATCCGCGCGCTTTTTGCCGCTACCGCGGAAGCAAAATTGCGTGGTTATAGTGCGAGCCGTTTTTCGTTTAACGTGTCAAGTAAAAACGGAGGGGGACGCTGTGAAAAATGCCACGGAGACGGCGTGCTAAAAGTAGAGATGCATTTTTTACCCGATGTTTTTTTGCCTTGCGATGTATGTGGCGGGCGTCGCTATAACCAAGAGACGTTAAAGGTGCGTTACAAAAACAAAAATATTGCTGATGTTTTAAACATGACAGTCGACGAAGCGCTCGAATTTTTTGCTCCTATCCCTTTAATTAAAAATAAACTGCAAACACTGTCCGATGTGGGCCTCGGCTATATTCACCTAGGACAAAGCGCTACTACGTTATCAGGAGGGGAGGCGCAAAGGGTAAAGCTGTCGACCGAATTATCACGACGCGCTACTGGTAAAACCATCTACATATTAGATGAGCCAACCACCGGGCTTCATTTTGATGATGTGCGTAAACTTTTGGAAGTATTGCATCGCTTAGTTGATGGGGGTAACACTGTGCTGGTGATTGAGCATAATCTCGATGTTATTAAGACAGCAGACTACGTTATCGACCTTGGGCCGGAGGGAGGGGACAGGGGAGGAAAAGTAATTGCGGCTGGAACTCCCGAAATGATTGCTGGCATTAAAAAAAGCCACACTGGCCTTTATTTGCAAAAATACCTTACAAATAATATACGGTCTAAATGATACATAAAAAAGAAATAGAGAATTTGCCTCGCTCGCCTGGGGTGTACATTTTCCACAACAGCAGTGGAGAAAATATTTATG
>JAGOOF010000039.1 GCA_017992655.1 Patescibacteria group bacterium | reverse complement strand
ATCGTTCGAGGAATGGAATGACGAGAACCCTGCACCATTCGATGCAGGGCAAGCTATTCCCATGAGCTGTATCCTTTTGTGGTAGTTCTCGCTTTGCTCGAACAGTAAAGTTTTTATTGTTCGAGAGAACTACGCGAAGCGTCATCTCGAGAACTATTTGCCACTAGTATCACATCAAACGAAAGGATAGTTCTCGCTCCCGCTCGAACAGTATTAAAATCTGATACCTCAGGCATCTGGCCACTGGCGTCCGGCTACACTGGCTACCGGTTTTTTTGACTTTGTCGCTTAAAAATACTATTCTTATGTTATGAAAAGAGTTTTTTCTGGCGTCCAGCCCTCGGGCGTTATTCACATTGGCAACTATCTGGGGGCAATAAAACAATGGGTGCAGTTACAACGGGATTACGAGGCAATATATAGTATTGTCGATTTACACGCAATCACCCTCCCGCAAAAGCCGGAAGACCTAAGCAACAATATCTACCGTTCGGCGGCAACCTATTTAGCGTGTGGCGTGGATCCCGAAAAATCGATGATTTTTATTCAAAGTCACCGCCCAGAGCACGCTGAGCTGGCATGGATCATTAACACTCTAACCACTTTTGGCGAAATGCAAAGGATGACGCAGTTTAAAGACAAAGCGTCTCGCTTTGCTAAGGCCTCTGTTCCGCTTGGTATTTTTGCCTACCCCACTTTAATGGCTGCCGACATTCTGCTTTACCAGGCAGATGTTGTGCCGGTGGGTGACGACCAAAAACAACATGTGGAGCTTACTCGCAACATAGCGCAACGTTTTAACAACAAATTCGGGCACACTTTTGTTGTGCCAGAACCTCTTTTACCCAAAGCGGGTAAGCGTATTATGTCTCTCGATAATCCCCAAAATAAAATGAGCAAATCCGCCTCTTCCGCACTTGGCTACATTTCCCTTACAGATTCCGCACAAGAGATTAGCAGTAAAATTAGCAAAGCAGTCACCGACAGTGGCAACGAAGTAGTAAAAAGCGAAAGTAAGCCTGCAATGAGTAACCTCATAGATATTTACGCTCTTTTCACCAATCTGACAACAAGCGATATCGAAAAGCGTTATGCGGGTAAAACATACGCTGTTTTCAAAAAAGATTTAACAGATGTTTTAGTAGAAAAAATAGTGCCTATCGGAAATAAAATTAAGACAATAGAGCAAGACAAGGCCGAGGTGCTTAAAATCTTGAAAAGAGGAGCCGATAAGTTGGCGCCTTTAGCACAACAAACCATGCGTGATGTACGCGCGAAAATCGGGTTAGTGTAAGGGGGTGCTTGCGTTGGCGCACATGAAATGTGCAAGCTGTGGCAAACTTCTTGCGGAAGAGGCACAAAGAATGTTTTTCGCAAGAGGACACCGTATTTGTGCAAGGTGTAGCGTGGCCTACCAGGAGAGCGGCTACAGCAAAGAGTTCATTTCCAAGCCGCCTCGCGACAAGAAGGTGCCTGTTAAATTCCACCTTGGGTAGAAACGAGACATCTTCCCAACATCCCTTTGCCCCGCAGAAATTCCTATTCTGCGGGGTGTTTTTAATGTAAAGGGTACTTGACAAAAAACCATAAAGCGTGATAGTTTTAAATATGCGGTGAGTGTTGAGTTCCCCCCTTGCTCGCGCTTACCGCATAAAAATTATTCACAAAACAGCCGGCCTTTGCTTCCCTCGCTTAAGCTTGCCACGCAATTGAAAATAATTTTATCAATACATTTGGCTACTTAAGCGCGGTATCAAAGAAATCCGTGCTCATAAACATAAAGGAGCAACTATGAAAGTTAGGCCACTAGGCGACAAGGTCTTTTTAGAGCCACTGGAAGAAGATAGCAAAACCAAAGGAGGCATCTATTTGCCCGACAGCGCCAAAGAAAAACCAAAACAAGCAAAAGTGCTCGCAGTAGGCGAGGGAAAAATAGTAGAAGGTAAACTGCAACCGCTTACTGTTAAGGTAAACGATAAAGTTTTAATTAAAGAGTGGGGGGGAGACGATATTAAGATCGACGGCAAGGAATACAAAATCGTAAGCGAAGATGACATACTGGGTATTATTGAATAACTCAATAAAAAATTGGCAATAAAATCTTGAGGAGAACGAAATGGCAAAACAAATTAAATTTTCCGAGGAAGCGCGCGTTGGCCTTAAGCGTGGCGTTAATATCCTCGCCGATTCTGTAAAGGTTACATTGGGCCCCAAAGGGCGTAACGCCGTGCTCGACAAAGGGTTTGGCGCGCCTACTATTACCAACGACGGTGTAACCATTGCAAAAGAAATTGAGCTGGAAGACAAATTTGAAAACATGGGAGCGCAACTAGTAAAGGAAGTAGCGGAAAGAACAAATGACGCAGCGGGTGACGGCACCACTACCGCAACTATTTTAGCACAGGCGTTAGTAAACGAAGGCCTTAAAAACGTAACTGCCGGGACCAACCCTGTTGCTTTACGCCGTGGTTTGGAAAAAGGAGTGGCACAAGCAGTAAAGGCATTGCATTCCCAAGCAAAAGAAATAAAAGGAAAAGAAGAAATATCACAGGTTGCCTCTATTTCTGCCGATAGCGCAGAAGTGGGCGACTTAATTGCGGAAATTATCGACATGGTGGGGCGCGATGGCGTTATTACTGTAGAAGAATCACAAACCCTGGGGCTAGACAAAGAAGTAGTCGACGGTATGCAGTTTGACCAAGGTTTTGTGAGCGCCTATATGATGACCGATTCCACACGCCAAGAAGCCGAGCTAGACCACCCGTTAATCCTTATTACCGACAAAAAACTTAGTGCTGCCTCGGACATTGTCCCTTTGCTGGAGAACGTTCAGCAAACAGGAAAGAAAGACATTGTCATTATTGCAGAAGAGGTAGAGGGAGAAGCACTCGCAGTTTTGGTGCTCAACAAATTGCGTGGTGTTTTCAACGCACTCGCTGTAAAGGCGCCGGGCTTTGGTGAAAGAAGAAAAGAAATGCTACAAGATATTGCCGTTCTAGCGGGCGCGGAAGTAATCTCCGAAGATACCGGTATAGCGTGGGACCAAGTTACAGTTTCTATGCTCGGGAGTGCGCGCAAAGTAGTGGCAGACAAAGACAAAACAACCATTATCGATGGTGGTGGCGACTCTGCGCAAGTCAAAAAACGAGCAGAAGCACTACGCGCGCAAATTGAAAAAACCGATAGCGAGTTTGACCGTGAAAAGCTGCAAGAACGTCTTGCAAAATTAAGCGGGGGTGTTGGCGTAATCAAGGTAGGGGCGGCAAGCGAAGTGGAGCTTAAAGAAAAAAAGCACAGAATCGAAGACGCGGTTTCGGCAACAAAAGCGGCACTCGAAGAAGGTATCGTATCTGGAGGGGGAGTTGCCCTTATCGATGTTATCCGCACCCTCGATGAATTAAAAGTGGCAGGCGAAGAAAAAATTGGTGTTTCTATTTTGCGTAAAGCTTTAGAAATGCCCATTCGACAAATCGCGCAAAACGCCGGCAAAGACGGCTCTGTCATTATCGAAGAAATAAAACGGAAAGAAAAAGGAGTAGGCTACGATGCGGCAAACGATAAATATGTAAACATGATAGATGCCGGTATTATCGACCCTGTTAAGGTTACACGCTCCGCTTTGCAAAACGCAGTCAGCGTGGCCTCCATGATTCTTACTACAGAAACAGTAGTAACCGACTTACCGGAAAAGAAAGAGGGAGGGGCGATGGCTCCCGGAGATGGTATGCCCATGGGCATGTAAAAAGAAAGCAAACAAAAAATACAGCGGCAAAGGCCGCTGTATTTTTTTAACATCAGTTTAGCGCATAAAAGGAACAATTATTTTATCCCAAAAAGAAAGAGCGATTTCACGAAGTGCAGGCCAGCCTGCA
Source organism: Patescibacteria group bacterium (assembly GCA_017992655.1). Taxonomy (GTDB): domain Bacteria; phylum Patescibacteriota; class UBA1384; order UBA1384; family UBA1384; genus UBA1384. Next base: position 925 of record JAGOOF010000039.1, on the reverse strand, counting down.
GGCAAAAGGAGAAAAAAGAGTACCATCCAGGCAATGCTTTTTTGAATAAAGCGCAAAAACAAAACTACCAAAATTACCAATATAAAAATTGCTGCCAAAAGACGAAAGTTTTCCGGCAAAAACTCTAAGGCAGTGCTGTAGGTAGCTAAAATGTTTTTGAGTAATTCCATAGTTTTAGCGAAAAGCGCTTGAAAGTATTTTTAATATCATAGTCCAAAGGTTATCGTAATAGCGCCCCGATAAAAACTCAAAGTCACTGGATACAACCTTTTCTGTGGACGTGCGCGAACCAACCGCGAAGTGGTAATTGGCGTGTGCATGCACGGGAATAATGAAACGGTGAAAATTGCTCGATTCTGTATTTTCCAACGTTTTTTTGTCGTAGGCAGTAGTTCTTTTTGTTGTTTCGACATAGGCAACCTGCCCGGTGGCCGGTTTGTTGGTGCGCCAGCTAATTTCCGCAATATATTTGCTTTTATTATAAGGGTCCTGGCGCAACTTTGTCTTAACGCTAAACACTACCAATGGAGCATCGCTTTCAATAAAGCCATTTTTTTGAGCGCACACGCTACACAAAGAAGCAACTGTTGCGTCGTTGCAATCGGCAATATTGTCTTTGCAGATCCCCGGCCCCGAGGCAATTATTTGTCTTATTGCTTCCTCTTTTTCTTTAAGCAAGGGAGGGTCTGACGTAAAAAACTCTTCCGGCTCTTTGTCCTGGGGCGGGAGGCAGTCGCCACCAATGCAATCTACCTTAACACCCCAGCAAATATCACCAACGCACTGGTCATAATATTGAGGGAGCTTAGGGTCGGTAATGGGCGTAAGGACTATGGGAGGCGTTTTATAAATAGGAGGGTCCGAAACTACAACGTCTGTTATAGCTGGTGTTGTCGTGCTACTGCCTGTTAAGCCATCGGGCGGG
>JAGOOF010000038.1 GCA_017992655.1 Patescibacteria group bacterium | reverse complement strand
GTGCTACCAGACTCATTAGTGGCAATTAAAACACAACTGTGCCCTTTTGCACGGGCAACTTTGCACACTGCTACCGCCTGCGAGGTCTCGCCGGAGCCGATGCAGAAAAAACAGATTTTCATTTTCCTCTTTTATTGACCATGAAATTACTTTTATCGACAATATTTATTTTTGCTTTTGGTGAAGCGTTTTGTAGAATTTCTTTGATGTAACTTTCTGTCTCCTTGCCCACAATAATCACTTCTTCCGCTTGAGAAATAATGTTTTGTAACCAGTCCATTAAACCGTCATAAACAGGGAATAACTTGGAAAAGCCATGAACCGAATCCCAGCCAAAATCGATAATGATTTCAGATTGTTGCTGTAATATTGCCCCTTTTTCGTAAGCGCGAAAGTCTTCTAAAGCATTGTTTTTTTCGCCCGTGAAAAACGGCGCCGACAGATATATGGGCAGAATAAAATCACTGTCTAGCACTATTCCTTTGGCCACTTCTCTTTCTTCCTGCTTGTCTAAGCAAATTAATATTTTTTTAGGGTGATTTTTTTCTTTAAAAGATACTTTTGCTACTTGATCGGCTATTTTTTTTGACCCGTCCATTACACCGCTATGAAGCTCGGATACTTGCGCTTGCCACTGCTGCCAAGCAAGATTGTTTTTTTTCATAGCGCTAATTTCTTTAAGCAATTTTTGCGAAAATTCATTGTAATGTTTGACCGCGTTAATGGTTTTTTCGTCGATCCACTCCCGCCTAAAGCCCGCATCTTCTCCCAGCGTTATTAGTGGCAACCCATAAGCGAGCGCCTCCTGCACTTGTAAAAAACCAGGCTTAGCCAAAACAAGGTCGCAAGCAGAAAAAAGCTCCGCCATTTCTTCTTCGTTCTGTTGCTCAAGAAAGATAAGATTTTCTCTCGTTCTTTTGTTTGCAGTACTAATGACAATAACTGTAATATTTTTTTCTTTTTTTAGTTTATCTGTCAATTTATCGACTATGTTTATAACCTTTTCGTTGTAGCCAACACAAACAATTAAATGCTTCGCAATACCACTTTTGATTCTTTTCTTCAGCATACGCTTTGCTTCTTCTTTTTTTAGCTTAGCGGGAAGCAACGGTGGAGTGTATTTTAATTGCTCTTTAGGGGAACTGTGTAAATAGCTTAGGCCATTAAAAATTAATAAGTCACTATATGCCATTACGGCCCTGTACACTCCTTCTTTTTCCTGATTTTTTCGGTACTGATTTTCTAAAATAACGGTTGGTATTTTTTTATTTCTTGCCGCCACCAAAACAGCACTTTGCAATGGTCTATTCGTTGGTAGATCCGCAAAAATTACTGCTTTTATCCCCTTAGGAAACTGGATAGAGCGAGAGGGAGCAAACTGCTTAAAATTTAATTCTTTATAGGGCAGGTTTTCTTTTTTGAGCCAGCTACTGTCGCCGTCGTTCCAAAACAAAACATCGGCATTTTTTTTAAGCTCATTAGCAACTCTTATTGCGCGAGCTTGCACACCTTTCATTCCTACACGGGCATAAGTAATAAAAAGATACATATATACTCCCGTCATAATTAATAAGTCGACTTACTAAAACAAATAGTTTAAATTTCTTTACCCTGTAAGGACATAAGTAATGCTGTTAATTCTCTGTCTAATAATTCACTCAATGCTGCAATTTCTTCAGGTGTCTGTACTCTTTCATTGGGTTCACCCGGCTTTGGGCTTAATTCATCGTGCCTTCCGGGGCTTGGTGACAAAACCAAATCATGTTCCCCCTCACCATCCTTCTCGTGTAACAATTGTATATGAGGGTGTGCGTTAGGCGGAGGTTGTTTTCCTGAACCGGGCCATTTCCCCCACCCAAAAGATCCAAAATCCATTATTTCGTGGCGTTCTTCTTCCGGCAAAGCATAGTCTAACGACCAGTTTGCGTTAAGATGAATGTACGATTTATCGAATCGGTGGCCCGCATAGCCATGTTGAGTAACAATTGCCGAGACAGCAGAGGCAATTATTGTCATTTCGGCGATTCGTCGGGGGTCTCGCCAGTGAAACCCAAATCTTTCTCGTTCGTCCTGCTGTTCTCCCCGATATATTAAAACCAAATGCACCCCATCTTTTCTTGCCACTAGAGGGTTGTCTTGAGTAACAAGGAGATAGTCTCCCTTTTGCCATACTCGATGGTTGGGTGGGTCACACTTAAAATCAAAATCTTTCTCTAAAGTACTGGAACCGTTTTCATCTGTAAACAACCGTACCTGGTGTGATTCATGAGATGTTGCTTGTTCTAGATTATGTAAATGTTCTCCTACTAAAGTTTTGATTTTCTCCAGCAACTCGGGTGCATAAGGTCCGCGATCATCAGGGTTAAGAGGGTAATCTACCGGAACCGGAGGGCCCCAATAAGGATTACTGTGTTCATCTCCCGGTTCTTGTCTATCCTCACGCCCTCTTAAGCCACGCATATACCCCATGGTCCGAGGCCTTATATAAACCTGAAAAACCAAATGGGGAAATCGCTCGCCTTGCAGTTGGCTATTAATATTGACATTAAACCAAGGTTTATTATACCAATCAGGATTTTCGGTATCATCTGCCTCTGAAAACACTTTGGCTATTTCGGCAGAAATAATTGACATTCTCCCAACAGTCAGCAACTCAGAAGCTAATTGCCTCTCTCCTGTTTCCGTAGCAACCAGTGGAGGGCAGTCTGCACATTCCACTCGCAATTCTGTCCCTCCGTGAGTTGGCATCCAAGGTTTCTCTGGTATTTGAACTTGTATGTTACCTTCTTCATAAACTGTTTTACCGTTCTCCGCGTTCTCGGGGTTAGAGCCATAAGCTTCTGGTGGGGTGAGTCCTTCAGGCATTTCTCTCCTTTACTTTTTTGTAAGCCTCTAGGTAGCCGTCAACCATTTTCTCGTAAGTAAAATTCTCTTCCACTTTTTTGCGGCAGAGCTTTCTCTCTATTTTGCCAATTGACCCGATTGCCTTTACCATTGCGCTTACTCCGTCTTTCACAACAAAGCCATCTTGCCCACTATCAATAATTTCGCTCATCGCGCCGTGGTTGAATGCGATTACCGGCGTGCCACAGGCCATCGCCTCGATAACAACTAAACCAAATGGCTCTTCCCAGTTAATGGGGAAAAGGAATCCTTTTGCGTTTTGTAATATTTCTACCCTTTTCAAGTTAGACACTTCGCCAAAATATTCTATGTGGCCTTTTTTCAAATGAGGAAGAATTTTTTTTGAAAAATAAGGCTCTCTCTTTTTTCCGCCTATCATTACTAGCTTCACGCCTGCTTTTTGTGCCGCTTCCACGGCAACATGAGGATTTTTGTGCTCCCCCATTGCCCCCATGAAGACAAAATAATCTCCTGGCGTTGCGTTAAATTCAAACTCACTTAAGTCAAGCCCGTTATAGACCGTACTCAAAAAATTTACGCGGTTATGCGCCGGCTTGCGCTGATTGTTGGAGATAGAAATATAATTCGTTTTTTTAAACTGCGACAAGACATCGATAACTTCGTCAAACAAAGGAAGGTGAAGAACAGATATAATTGGAGTTGATAATTTTTGCGCAAGGGGGAGGAGCAAATAACCGGCTCTCATATGGTTAAAAACTACGTCAAATTCACCATCATGGTCTGCAAGGTACTGCATAACCTTGGCAATATAGGCCGTTTCTATTCTTAGCGCGCGCGAGCCCTCGACAGAGCTCGAATCAAACTGTTGTTCAGAAATTGTTTTTGGAAATATTTTTGCATAATGAGCTTTTGTTTTACATGCACCCGCTCCCAACAAGGTAACGTTATGGCCCCTTTTTATAAGCTCATTTATCATGCCCTCAGCAATGCGTTCTGTCCCCCCCTGTCCTTTTGCGGGCAAAGCAATAAACGGTGGAATTACAACTGCTATTTTCATAACGTACCTTTCTTGGTTTTTAAGCAATACCAATGTTGTAGTAGTATTTTGCTCTCCTTGCTAACATCTGGCTGATTCTATTGTACATTAACCAAAAAAATTAACAAAATACTGGCAAAACACCGGCTTTTATTATAACGCCACGCACATAGAGAAAAAAGGAACATAAACAATGAGATTAAATATCAAATTTCGCTGATTTAAGCTCTTTCGCTTCCCGAACAATTTCTTCTTCGGGGATAAAGATGTTAGATTTTCTGCGGTTAAGCGAATCTTGGTAGGCTTCGTCGTAATACTGGTGGAAACGCTTGGCGATAATACTCCAATCGAATTTTTCCTCAACCGTCTGGCGCGCGTTTTTCGAGAGTTTTTCCTGCAGAGCTTTATTGGCAAGAATCTTATTTACTTTGTCCGCAATTTGCTTGGATGATTTTGCTTTTACAAGATAACCGTTATAACCATCTTTCACCGCTAAGGGAATACCACCTTTTCTCGAGGCAACAACTGGTGTGCCACAGGCCATCGCCTCTAGTGCCACCAGGCCCAAGGGCTCATCCCAAATACTGGGAAATACAAAAACGTTTGCTCTCTTGTAAAACTGAATAAAAAAATCTCTGTTTTTAATATAGCCGGTAATGTGAACATTCTTGATATTTCTGCGTTTAACGATTTCTTTGAGCCTGTCGGTATCATCGCCTCCTCCGACCACAAATACCTCGCCGTCAATTTTAGGAGCGGCTTTAATGAGGTACTCAACACCCTTTTTCTCGGTGATCTTGCCTGTAAACAAAACTACGTTTTTCCCTTTCAGACTATATTTTTTCTCGACATCCTTATAGTCGTTGGTACTAGAAAACTTGGATAGGTCAACACCGCCCGTAAT
>JAGOOF010000002.1 GCA_017992655.1 Patescibacteria group bacterium | reverse complement strand
CCCAGAAGACACAAGCGGTGAAGGATTTTGGCAACGGTCTTCAAGAACTAGTACAAAAAATGATACCCACCATGCGTGTTAAAGACGGCGTTGGCTTAGCAGCACCGCAAGTTGGCTTTAGCCAAAGAGTAGCTGTAGTAGAGTTCGCCCCAAGCAGCGAGCAAAGCGACATTCCCCCTATTCCATTAACAGTCTTGGTAAACCCAAAAATAATTAGCCATAATAACAAAACTATTGTTGCAGAAGAAGGCTGTCTCTCTTTGCCAGAGATAAACCTACAAGTTCCAAGGTACGAAAAAGTAAAGGTTTTGTATTGGGATACAGACGGAAAAAGAAGAAAAGTAAAAGCTTCCGGCCTTTTTGCGCGCGCACTGCAACACGAAATCGACCATCTTGACGGCATTTTGATAACCGATCGTGCTATTGAAACGAAAGAAAGCGAAGCAACCCAAGAATGAGTATGAAAATCTTTTTTGCCGGTGCCGACATTTTTGCACAGCCTATTCTTGAAGGCCTCATAAAAGACGAAAAATTTAATGTTACTCGTGTCGTAACTAAGCCAGCAAAACCGGCAGGACGTGGTTTAATGCCACAGGCTAACCCGATCTTGGGTGTTGCGAGCCACTACAACATAAAAACAATCGTTTTAGATAGGAAGCAAACATGGGAACCAGTAAACGTGGCAATCGAAAAAGAGAAGCCAGATTGCATTGTAATAGCAGCGCTTGGTTTAATGGTGCCAGAGACCACCCTGTCACTCTTACCGCAACGTTTCATTAATATTCACCCTTCGCTTTTGCCTAAATACCGCGGTCCTTCGCCTATTGAGTCCGCTATTTTAGACGAAGAAAAGGTTACTGGCACAAGCATTATAGTTCTTACTACCCAAATGGACGCAGGCCCCATTGTTGCGCAAAAAGAAATAATCATTCGCGAAAATGACGACGCTCTCACCCTGCAAGAAAAACTAAGCAAACTTTCTTTGTTAGAGCTCAAAAAACACCTACCTCCCTTTTTGGCTGGCGAAAAAGAAGCTATTCCACAAGCAGAGGAAAAAGCGACATATACCCATATAATCACAAAGAAAGACGGCCTGGTTGACATTGCGCAGTCGCCACAAGCAATAATGGCCAAAGTACGGGCATACATCAAGTGGCCAGGTGTTTTTTTCTTAGTTAAACAACACTCTTACAAAATTATAAAAGCGCATGTTAAAGAAAATATGCTCATTATTGAAAAAATCCAACCCGCTGGCAAAAAAATAATGACGGCACGCGAGTTTGTTAACGGCCATAAAGCAATATTGACAGCTATACCAAAAAATGTTATATTTGACCAAGCGCAATAAAAGTTATGCAAGGAAAGGTTAAATGCAAAGAATAAGATTGAGACGGGTGGGACGAAAGAATGAACCACACTATCAAGTCGTCGTAACTCCTCATACTAATTCCGCCAAAGGTAGCTTTACTGCTAAACTTGGCTGGTATAATCCAACAACAAAAGAGCTAAAAATCGATGAGAAAGCCATATTGAGCTGGCTCAATAATGGTGCCCAACCAAGTAACACTATGGCAAAGCTTTTAATTAAAGCGGGAGTTAAGCACAAGCTGATTGTGTACAAACAAGATGCACCAAAAAAAGCGAAAAAAGCGGAGAAGCAGGAAAAAGACAAAAAACCTGCACAGATAGAGAACGCAAGTGAAAAAGAAACGGTGGCCGATGAGACCGAAGAACACGTGGAAGAGCCAGCCCAAAAAGTAAGTAACGCTAATAATCAATCAGAAAATAACCAAGAGGAGGCCAAATGAGCCCAACGCCAGAAGAACACGACAAAGAATTCGTAGAGTACATTGTTAAGGAGATTGTGGACGTACCAGATAAGGTAAAAGTAGAAAGAAAGATAGACGAAATGGGAGTTTTATTAGAATTAACGGTAGATCCTACCGATATGGGGAAAGTGATCGGAAAAGACGGTAATACCGCCAAATCAATTCGTACCCTCCTTCGCGTTTTAGGGGCAAAAAATAATGCTCGCGTAAACTTAAAAATCATCGAGCCTGAAGGTGGCCGTGGCGACTTTAACAGAAACCGCCCCGCAAGAGAAGAAACTACGGAGGTTAATTCTGCGCCAGAGCCCAGCTCAACACCGGCACCTGTTTCCACGCCAGCAGACGATTTTCAGGCTATGGAAGAAGAAAAAACTACTCCCCTGGAATAATTTAGACCCAAAAAAAGTTAAAAACACAAAACCTCGAATTTAGTCGAGGTTTTGTGTTAATATAGGACCATGAAGTTTACGATTATTACACTTTTCCCAAAAGAAGTTGATACCTACCTTAAGGCTTCGGTATTGGGAAGAGCGCGTGAAAAAAAACTACTTGAAATTGAGCTTATTAATTTACGTGATTTTGGTATTGGCAAGCACAAAAAGGTAGATGACACCCCTTACGGAGGCGGACCAGGTATGCTGTTGCGCCCCGATGTTGTGGTAACAGCCATCAATAAAGTACGTACTAAACACTCTAAAGTAATACTTCTATCGCCAGAGGGAAAAGTTTTTAACCAGCTTGTGGCGCGCCGCTATTTTAAGCAAGAACATCTGGTTTTAGTGTGTGGCCGTTTTGAAGGGTTCGACGCGCGGATAAAAGATTATGTCGACGAAGTAGTGTCGCTGGGCTCATTTGTACTTTCCGGCGGAGAGCTGGGGGCAATGAGCATTGTGGAAGCTACCGCTCGCTTAATACCCGGAGTTTTAGGCAACAGTGAATCTGCTCTTAATGAATCGTTTTCCACAGAGCAAAAGCTTGAATATCCACAGTACACTAAACCCCAAAATTTCGAAGGCAAACCTGTCCCAGACGTGCTATTAAGTGGCCACCACAAAAACATTGAAAAATGGCGCGCATAATTTTGAAAAAGCTGTATAATGGTAGTGTAGGCGTTTTTCTTATTAAGATAAAAAATATCTAATTGTTGAAGGGAGTGCTGTGGACAAAAAAATTGCCCCAGTCAACAAGCGGAGAGTTATAGCCGCGTGGTTTGGCGTTGCCCTGCTTTCTGTTTTCTGTATTACGACCGCTTTGTTTTTAGAAAAAAGCACTGTATTCGGATCTCCAACTGAATCCAACCCTTTTCCTGGTCCTACGGTATTTGCAGGATCTGATGCATCCGAGTGTCAAGACTCAATAAACCGTCAAATCAATTCTTTTAGTACTTCACCCCGTAGTAATGAGAATTATTATGGCTCGAGTTACAAAGATATCGAACAGGCCTTCAATGAGAACAAAGATAATTCAGCTGTTCTAATAAATAATCTAGAGACAATTAATTCAGACCAATTGCCATTTGCACAAGAACATCAAAATTTGCAGAAAACTATAAACGAGCTGAAGAAAACGTGCGAAAACGTTGGCACCGATAACCTTTTAGCAAATAAAGACAAATGCGAGATAGCAAAAGAAATAGCGGCACAACAAGATGAATCAACACGCCCGTATTTAGATACTATTATAGCTGCAGCTGAATCAGGAGATGAGTACCCTGCCGGAACCGGAGAAAATACACAAAGTAGGATGCTATCTGGCTTTGAATTTGCAGAAAAAGATGAATTTTTACAAAACATTAGTGGATGCATCCCAGATAATTTCCCGTGTACGCAGGCCTTGTTTCAAATGAGTACCAATACTTACCCCAACTCAAATACAGACATACAAACCGTTAAAGCTAAAGACTGGAAGAGTCTAGATTCCTTAGCAACAGAGCTCAACACAGCCTCTGCATTACAACAGGGCAACAAGTACGGGGCGTTTTATAATGAGTTATCGAATTTAGTGCAAAAATGTGCAGACAGCCTTGATCCGTGCCAACAAGCAATTGAAAAAATGGAAAACGAACCTCGATATAGAGATACGGTAGGTGGATCGAAAAACATTGTACAGAATCGTTCAAGCGAAGAAATTAGAGCCCTTTCTGCAACGTTTAGCCAACAAGCTGCCGCTACTGAAGGAGAGCTTAGTGCCTTCTATCAAAATACAGGGGAACTTCTCGACCAATGTGCGGAATACAAAACTGAGACTGAAGAGCAGGATATAGAGAGTGGTGATGCATGCGAACAGGCCAAAAAACTTGCAAACAATAATCCATCGATCGGGGTTAATGCAAGCCAAATTGACAATCTTACCAGTAAAGAGTTACATGATCTATCGCTCAAATTATCTCGTCAAGTAGATGAAGAAACGCCATATTTGGATAGTTGGGAGCATCCACGTATCAAAGCCCTTAACGATATGAAAAATTTACTTGATAGATGCAGTACAATTCGCGAAAAGGAAGAAACACCAACAACTACTTTATTCGGATTCGGTGAGCAGTTGCAAAATAAGAACTTTAGCAAGTGGATAAAAGCTAATTTAATTGCAGATATACTTACAAAACTGATTAAAGGCGATTGGCAAAGCGCTTTACCACCTCTTGCCGCACTTCTCTCCGGCAATGAGGGGTTAACAAACCTTGCCGCATCACTTTTCTCGGGCAACACAAACCCCCGGAATGCGTTGCTTGATACGGTTTTTGGCAATCCGCTTTACCCCAATAGCTCTTTTTACCCCGGGTTACAAATGGGAGGTTATCCGCAACAAGAAGCACAAAAAATGATTAGCGATATGTTTAAGATAAACACTTATAAAAATATTCTCGGTTCTCTTGGTAGCATTGTTTCCCGCTTCATGCCCGAAGAAAAAGAGGTTACCGACAAAGACGAGGTATGGGACGAGGAGTGCTTAGAAGCTTTCCGCGCAAAACAAAAAGCAAAAGAAAACGCTGAAAATGAGGAAGGCGATACTGAAACACCCGCAGAGGAAGAAGCCACTCAGCCAGACAGCACGCCTGCCGATACAGAGGAACAAGGCACCACAGAGGAAACCACAACACAAACGACAGCCACTGTTACAGTTACTAAAACTACTACCACTACTCCGCCGGGCAAGTATGACAATATAACCTCTGAAGATCAGTGCAAGACCATAGTAGAGACACCGCGCACCACCACTCCACGCACCGATTTCCTCGAGGACTTCGATGGCTGGCTAGAAGACCTTAGTGGTTTAGCACAAGCAGTGGTCGCAAGTAAATATTCGCACCTTGCCAACCCTGGTTATTACGATAACAGTAGCGCTCTTAACTGGCTTATGGGTGGTTACGGTAGCAATTATCCAAACTATAACCCCTACAATAGCAATGGCTATCCCTCAGTGCAAAACCCATTGGGTGGCTACAGTTCTTATGGTTCATATAACGATCCTTACACAAATACATACGGGCAATATCCTTACAGTAGCAGTAACCCATATACTGGCCAACCATATAGCAATATGAGCAATGCTCATGTACCTGCCCAGCAAGGTATCTTTAGTGTCATAGTGAGAAACTTGCTTAGCGGATCTACCAGCCAAATAACTAACTTAATGGGTAAAATTTTCTTTGTGCCTAATATCCCTGGTATGTTTATGACAAACCTGGCAACCAGTGAATTGTATAAGTTTTCAGGCATACAAGAAGAGGGTGATAATAAGGGTCTAACAATATGGGAGAGAGTAGCACCAATGCTTAATAGTTCATGGGGCTATCCAATAGTGCCGAATCTATAAATTTAAGGAGGAAGAATGTTCGTTCCAGCATCAATTGGTAAAAGGATTCTCGGGGGTGTTATAGATTATGTAGTAATTATGGTAATTGCCGTAATTTTAAGCATAATCTTCGGCGCCGACTGGCGTTTTGCCATATTTTTAACGTTTATTGACCCACAATCCATGAGCCAAGGGCTATACCAAATATCAGTGGCTCCCACTATTATTTTCGCGCTAATGTATTTTGGGTACTTTATTGTGTTTGAAACAGTTGCACGCACTTCCGTTGGCAAAACCCTTATGGCCATGACCATAGTAAAAGAAGATGGCTCTCCTATTGGCTTTAGAGAAGCTTTAATTCGTTCTATTTTCCGTGGCACAGACGGCGCACCAGTTTTTTACCTCATGGGAATCATCGCTGTTCTTCTTTCTCCTACCCGCCAGCGTATTGGCGACCACCTTGCACAAGCGATTGTAGTAGATAAAGCGGTAGCCGAAAAATAGGTTGACTTTTTGCACTTTTGAGGTACAATCTTTCTGTGGGAGGATTAGTGCTTAGTGTTGATGAACTTATAAATAGCGTCCAGCAGTCTTTAGTGTGCCCAGTTTGCAAGCGACATTTTGGAAGGGCAGATATTAAAGTGCGAGGCAAGCTCGACAATGCTAACATCGTGCAAGTCACTTGCGCTAATAACCACCCGCCCTTGACTACATTAATCATTGCAAGCCAAAGAGCAAACGAGGTTCCCCGCTTCATCGCCATTGAAAAAAGAGAAACGGGTAAAAAGTTAACCACAAATGATGTAATAGATAGCCATATCGCCATTGAAAAATTTGACGGCGACTTTCAGAAGCTTTGGCAAAAATAAATTAAGCATATGACGCAAAAATATTCTCTTTCTGCAAATACACGCTCGGTTATTGGGCGCAAGGTTAAAAAGCTCCGCCAGCAAGGGCTTCTTCCTGCCATTGTTTACGGCGCGGGAAAAGAACCAGCACCTATTAGCCTAAACGGCCAAGATTTTAATAAAATATACAAAGAAGCTGGCTCTTCGAGCTTAATAGAGCTTACGCTTAGCGATGAAAAGGTAAATGTTATTGCCCAGGAGCCACAGTTTGACCCAACAACAGGTAGCTTGATACACGTTGACTTAATGCGCGTGCGCATGGACAAAAAAATAAGAACTGAAATTCCTTTGGAATTCACGGGGGAGTCCGTAGCGGTAGAGCAAGAAAAAGGTACTCTCGTTACTCCTTACGACAATTTAGAGGTAGAATGTTTGCCTAGTAACCTTGTGCCAGAAATTACAGTTGATATATCAGCACTTAAAACTTTTGATGACCAAATTAAGGTTTCCGATATCAAAGTGCCCGAGGGTATAGAGATTTTGGCGGAACCGGAAGATGTAATTGCACTTGTGGAGCCTCCGAGAAGCGAAGAAGAATTGGCCGAGCTAGAAACATCAACAGAAGAGCAAGAAAAAGAAGCACTAGAGAAAGTCGCCGGGGAGCCAGAAGAAGAAGGTGGGGAAACAAAAGAGCAAGGCGATGGTGAGGGCGATGAAGCCAAGAACTCCGAAGTTTAAACTCTTTATTTTAGGGTGCCAGTTCAATTACTACGATGGAGAGAAACTGGCCTTTAAGCTAGAAAGGTTGGGTTACTGCGAAACAGCGAGCAATGACGCTGATCTAATTTTTGTTTTTGCCTGTAGCGTTAGGCAAAAAGCGGTGGATCGCCTTGTAGGCCATATACGTAACTGGCGACGTCTTCCTAAAAAGCCATGTATCATTGTGACTGCCTGCGTCCTTCCCTTAGACCAAAAAAAGCTACAAAAAGTAGTAGATGCTATAGTTGATCCTAGCACGTTAATTAGTAACCCAAAACGCGTTCTAGAGCGTTACGTTGCCCTTCCTAAGTTGCATACAAACAAAACACCCAAAAGAAAAACTAATCATCAGCTTACAAACAAACAAAAAACTGCCTACGTCACCATTTCGGCCGGCTGTAATAATTTTTGTACATACTGTGCTGTCCCTATTACGCGGGGAAGGGAAATGAGCAAACCCGAGAATATTATAGTTAAAGAGATTAAGGAGATTGTTTCCAGTGGCGTGGACGATATTATTTTGTTAGGACAAAACGTCAATTCTTATGGCCTCTCACACTATTTTCCACGTGATTTAAGAAAAGATATCTCACCAGCCGGAGAAAAATGGACCAAAAATAATCCTTCTCCTTTTGTTTCTTTGCTTCATACAATAGAGAAAATAAAAGGTCTAAAAAAAATTTCCTTTCTCTCCCCTAATCCCCAAGATATGACAGATGATCTTATTAGCTGGATGGCCAGCTCAGCAAAGTTTTCAAAAAATCTTAATTTTCCAATGCAGTCAGGAAGCAATAGAATTCTAAGAAAAATGAATAGGCGCTACACAAGAACACATTATATGGCCCTAGTTAAAAAAATTAGAAAAGCTGTTCCTCAAATTTTCTTGTCAACCGATATTATTGTTGGTTTTCCAGGAGAAACAGAAAATGATTTTAACGACACGGTTGAAGTAGCCAAAAAGTGCCATTTTAATAAGGCATTTATTGCGCAATATTCTAAAAGGGAGGGCACGGCCGCCTGTTTGCTTGCCGACGATGTAGCGCCCAGTACAAAAAAGAAGCGCTGGGAAATTCTTAATACACTAATTAACAATTAGTTGCACGAAATCGTTAATAGTCATATTTTGATTTTCGCCATTTGTCAGGCGGACGGTAATTGTGTTGCCTGCAATCTCTTTATCACCAACTACAACAACATACGGAATTTTTCTATTTTCACTTTCTCTAATCTTTTTCCCTAGGGTTTCGTTGGCAAGATTAATAGCGACTCTCACGTTGAGCTCTTTTAACTGTTCATAAACCAGGTTAGCATAGTCGTTGTGTTTGTCGGAAATTGGAAGTATCGTGGCTTGCACAGGCGCTAACCAAACTGGGAAATTACCGCCATAATGTTCTATTAAAACAGCCATAAAACGTTCAGGAGAGCCAACAATCGCACTGTGAATCATGGCAGGAGTATGTTTTTTACCATCTCGGCCAATGTACTCCAAACCGAATCGAGCGGGCATATTAAAATCTAGCTGGATCGTAGAAAGTTGCCACTCTCGGCCAAGGGAATCTTCTGCGACAAGGTCCATTTTAGGGCCGTAAAACGCTGCTTCTCCCTCCGCCTTGCGGTAGTCAATGTTCTTTTCTTTAAGCATTGCCTCAAGTATTTCTTGTGATTTGCTCCAGCTTTCGTCGCTTCCTAGGTAAGCATCTTTATTGTTTTCGTCGCGCAACGAAAGGCGAATATAGTAATCCAAACCATAGCGTGACATGGCCTGTTTTACGGCATCAAGCAAAATAGAAAACTCGTGCTTTATTTGATCTTCCCGACAAAAACAATGGCCATCGTCTTGTGAAAATGCTCTTAAGCGAGTAAGTCCTCCCAGCTGGCCTGGCTTTTCATCGCGATAAAGATTGGCGAAATCAGCCAATCTTATGGGTAAGTCCTTGTAGCTTCTTAGTTTAGAGGCATATATCTGGGTATGCTGTGGGCAGTTCATCGGTTTTAGGTAATATTCCTCCTGAGTGTAGTTCGATAGCAATTTGAACATATTTTGTTGGTACTTTTCGTAGTGGCCAGATTTCTTAAATAAATCTACTTTGTTTATTTGCGGTGTATGTACTTCCTCGTAACCCATGTTTATGCGTAACTCGTTAGAATAGTTTTTAATACTATTACGTAAAATCGTCCCTTCGGGAGTGTATATAGGCAATCCAGGGCCAATGAGGTCGGAAAAAATAAATAGCCCTAACTCTTTTCCGAGTTTTTTGTGGTCACGCTTTTCCGCCTCTGCACGCATTTCTATGAAGTTCATAAGTTCACTTTTTTTCGCAAAAGCCAAACCGTATATGCGGGAAAGCATATTATTACTTTCTTCACCTTTCCAATACGCTCCCGCCACCTTATCTAGTTTAAAAGCAACTGTTTTTAGCTCTTTAGTAGAAGATACGTGGGGCCCACGGCACAAATCTTGAAACGTACCAAGCCTATAAACAGTTACATTTTCCGGCTTGTTGCCACTTTTCTCCAGGTCATCAATGAGCTCCAGCTTGTAAGGCTCTTTTACAAACAGGTCACGCGCCTTATCCATTGAGAGTGTAATTTGCTCAAAGCTTAGATCCTCGTTGATAATTTTTCTCATTTCGTTCTCTATTAAAAGAAGGTCTTCAGTCCCTATGCTTTTCTCAAATTCGAAATCATAGTAAAAACCGTTTTCGATACTTGGGCCGATTCCTAATTTCGCTTCGGGGTAAAGACGCAAAACAGATGCCGCTAAAACGTGCGACAATGAGTGGCGAATAATTTCTATTTCATTTTCCATAGCGTTATTTTATCTCTATTTTTTCTCTTTTACAACATTATACACCAAAGAGTAGGCCTTATTCAGCACACTTTCTAACGGCTTATTCGCATCGACAATCGGCCAATTATTTTTTTGCGCCAAACGGATGTAGCTTTTATTAACCTTTTCGTGGTAAGACAAGCTTTCCTTTTCAAAAGCATTTATTTCTCCACTTTTCAAACTGCGTTTCATGCCCTCTTCAGGGGAAATATCTAACACAATTATTAAATCGGGCACAATATCACGCATTGTATCGTCGTTAATTCTTTTTACAAAAGAGAGCCCCAGCCCACCCGCAAGACCCTGGTACACATATGTCGCGGGAAAAGAACGATCACTAATAACTGTTTTCCCTTCTGAAAGGGCCGGCTTTAGAAATTGCTCCACCCACACGGCACGCGCGGCGGCGAAACAATAAAGCTGGCTTATCGCATCTAGTTTGCTGTCGATAAAAGATTGTCTAATAGATTCCGCGATCGGGCTACCGCCCGGCTCCCGGGTGGCTAAAACTGGGATATTTTCCTTATTTAATCTTTCCGCAATATAACGTACGACCGTAGTCTTACCAGCTCCCTCTCCCCCCTCTATGACAATAAATTTACCTTTTTTCATTTTTTCGCTCGTACAATTTAAACGTAAATTTTATGTCTTCGTGCCTGCCCGCACCAAGCTCTTTTGAAAGTTTAAAGTCGGTAATACTGGGGAAAGTAATTTCTCCACTATAATCTTTATCGAGCTTCGTAACATACAACCTATCTGCGATTGTCATAAATTGCCGGTAAACTTGTCCGCCTCCAATTACGAAAATCATTTCTTTATTTTCTTTTTTTGCCAGCTCCAGTGCTTCGCTAACAGTGTGGGCAACCTTAACTCCTTTTTTTTGAAAATTTTTTTTATGAGTTAAAACAATATTGGTGCGCCCCGGCAATATTTTACCAATTGAATTATGTGTGTTTTCACCCATAATTAGAGGGTAACCCATCGTTAGGCGCTTAAAATGGCGAAAGTCCTGTGGAATATGCCAAAGCAATTGGTTCTTACTCCCAATGACTCCGTTGCGGGCAACTGCGACAATAATACAAATAAGCGGTTTATTATCTTTCATGTTTATACCGATATTGGCGCTTTAATGGCTGGGTATGGATTATAATTTACTAGCGTGAAATCACTATATTTATAGCCGAACATGTTTTTGACATTTTTGTTTACTTCCATTGTGGGCAGAGGCCTTGGTGAGCGAGAAAGTATTTCTTCTACTTGAGCGAAATGGTTATTGTATATGTGCGCGTCACCAAACGTGTGGATAAACTCACCGACCTTAAGGCCTGCAACGTTTGCAAACATCATCGTCAAAAGAGCATAAGAGGCAATATTAAAAGGAACACCAAGAAAAGCGTCTGCGCTTCTTTGGTAGAGCTGGCACGAAAGCTTGCCCCTGACCACATATAGCTGAAACAAGGTGTGGCAAGGAGGAGGAGCGGTTTTCTTTCCCTTAACTAGCTCTTGTAAGTCCGCGACATTCCAGCCACTCACTATGTTACGGCGAGAAAATGGCTCGTTTCGTAACATATCTTGTGCTAATTTTATTTGATTAATCGTCTTGCCGTGTTTGCCCTCCCAGCGCACCCATTGCTTACCATAGATCGGGCCAAGGTCTCCGTCTTTATCCGCCCACTCATCCCAAATAGTCACACCGTGGTCATTGAGAAATTTGATATTAACATCTCCTTTTAAGAACCAGAGCAGTTCGTAAATAATCGACTTAGTGTGAAGTTTTTTGGTGGTAAGGAGAGGAAACCCTTTGTTAAGATCAAACCTCATCTGGTAGCCGAAAATGCTTTTTGTGCCAGTGCCAGTGCGGTCTTTTTTATCAGTTCCCTTAGATAAAATTGTCTTAAGAAAATCGTGGTATTGTTTCATTATTCGCCCGGCAATTTAAATTGTTTCGCAAAAGATGAAACCTCTTTTTTCAACTTTTCTTGTGATCCGCCTAAAAGTGCACGTTCAATGAAGCGTGCTATTTCTAGCATATCTTTTTCCTTCATTTCTCGGCTTGTCACAGCGGGGGTACCAATACGAATACCGGAAGCTATATTGGGCGACAGCGTATCAAACGGAATTGTGTTTTTATTAACCGATATATTTACATTATCCAATATTTCTTGCGCTTTTTTTCCGTTTATGCCGTACGATCGTACATCTATAAGCAAAAGATGATTATCCGTTCCCCCAGAAATAACTTTCCTTTGGTATTTTTTAAATTCATCACCAAGGCACCTACAGTTTTTTATAACCTGCTTGCAGTAACTCTTGAATCCAGGCGTCGATGCTTCAAAAAAGCACACCGCCTTTGCGGCTGTAATATGGTTATGAGGCCCACCCTGGAGGCCAGGGAAAACAGCTTTGTCGATTGCCTCTTTGTATTTATTTTTACAAAATATCACTGCTCCCCTTGGTCCTCTTAATGTTTTGTGGGTTGTAGTGGTAACAACGTCAGCGTAACCAAAAGGGCTAGGGTGAAGACCGGCAGCAACGAGGCCGGCGATGTGCGATATATCAGCCATTAAGATTGCACCTGACTCTCGTGCTATTTCAGCAAACTTTTTAAAATCAATTTTTCTCGAATATGCAGTAGCGCCACAAATAATCAACTTGGGTTTTTCTTTTAATGCTAACGCACGGACGTCGTCGTAGTTGATAGTTTCAGTTTCTTTATCGACACCGTAAGAAACCACCTTATAAGCTTTTCCGGAGAAGCTCACAGGCAAACCATGAGTTATGTGCCCACCATGGTCAAGCTTCATACCCATTATTTTGTCGCCAAAACGTAAAAGAGCAAAATATACGGCAGTATTGGCTGGGCTACCTGAATAGGGCTGAACGTTAACGTGGTAAGAAGTAGAGAAAAGCTCACGCGCTCGCCTTATCGCCACCTCTTCTATTTCATCGATAACTTTATTGCCACCGTAATATCTCATTCCTGCATAGCCCTCTGAATACTTATTCGTTAAGAAAGAACCCATCGCTTCTAGCACGTTTTTTGAAACGTAATTTTCAGAAGGAATTAACTCAATTCCTTCACGCTGACGCTTTACTTCTTTGCTTATTAGATCGATAATTTGTTTATCCACTTGCCTCCAATTCCATTTACAATAATACCTTTTATATAGTATTGATTCAACATCGCTTTTTCTTTATAATAACAACGTCTTTTTGTTAAGGAAAGAGAATAAAAAAACCTAATCTATTATGACCGGCAAAAACAAAAATGTTTTCTCTACACAGGAAAGGCCATTGTTAAAAAAATACATTGGCTCCTCTAACCTTATCATTGGTAAAAAAAGAAGTTGTGTTGACGCCATTCATGCCTCTCCTCCAAAAAGAAAAGAAGTGCTCATCGCTATAAGTGGTGAAAAACATAATAACAAAAAGAGGCGATGGAAGCGCTACCGAGCACTGAGAAAAGCGCACGAAGTCTATACGGCAGAGATAGCTAGAAGTGTTGCAAAAAAAACTGGCTCCAGCTATTTTGTGCCTAAAAAATCACGAATTTACAGCGATTTCAACAGAGAAATAGGCGCTAAAAGAACCATCAAAAATATTCCTCTCATAGAAACACCGGAACGGGTACAAAATGTAATAGATATTATTTTAAAAAATACTTTTAAAAGAATTGGTATTGTTAATGAAGAGCATAAGCTAATCAAAACTTTTTTGCACGTTTCCATTCATGGCAAGGCGAACACCAAAAACGATTTTGTTATTGCTAACGGCATGAAAAGTAAACTCCTTCCCTGCCACCCACAGCTGGCGTGTTGGGCTGCTCGTTTCATAAGAGAGAGGGTAGATAAAAAGTACAAAGTGGTCGTAGCAAGAGAGGGCCATGCCTTCTGCGGAAGCGCAACTAATGTTACTCGCCGTTTTGGACAAAAAGGCGGCTTTGGACTGGGGGAAAATTACCAACATGTACAAATTGAAATAAGCTACAGGGCACGTAAAAAGCACAACAAAGAGATCGCCCTTGTATTATCGGAATTAATACGTTACTTTGACAAAAAATTTTATAGCTTAGAGGAAATCTCTTCACTTCCCCTTCTTGAAAGAGACAGACATCGTCTTAGTGGACGTCTCTACTATAAAAAATATATTTTCAGGGGAAAAACGGCAAAAAATTATATTCGTCTTAATCCTTCGTTGCAAAAAGCGTTAGGGGTAAAGCGTAGTGACACGGTGCTTGTAAACAAACAACGGTTTACGGTTTTGAATACTTGGAAAAAGTTGCAAAACAAAAAACTACCAATACTGCTTACCAAAATGGAAATAAGCGGACCAATTGTAATTGAAAAAACTATTTAAGCTTATCCCAACGGTTGCGCAGTGAACCAACCAAATACATGGAGCCAGTAACAATAAGCGCTTCATCTTTTTCTGTTTCGCTCATCGCTTCTTTTAGACATTTTTTTTCAGAGCTAAATACTTCTATATTTTTGTATAGCTTTTTGGCCACTGATTCTACCAACTTAATATTTTCCGATTCGATGCCACGTTGCGTGAAATCTGTGAGGTATAATTTAGCAGGCTTAAGCTTGGCAATATTTTTTAGGCAAATTTCATAATCTTTTCCCTTTTTAAAGCCCATCATTATACGAAGTTTTTTTCCGTTAAACAGTTTATAGAGCAGGCCAACGAGTGCTTTTATTTTGTCTTCATTGTGTGCGCTGTCCATAATCACCAACGGCTCTTTGTTGATAATTTCAAACCTCCCAGGGATTGAAGCGTCTTCCAGCCCTTCACGGATAGACTTTTCACTAATGTTCTTAAAACCAAAGCGACGCCTTAGTACACTAGCTGTTAGCACTGCAATAGTGGCATTACGCACTTGGTAACGCCCCGTTAGCCTAATTTTTATTTTTTTGAAGTCAAAATATTTAGTTTTGATGTCGGCAATTACGAAATCGGGCGTTACTCTCCCTATTTTGAACTGCGCTGACTTTTTAACTGTAATTAATTTTGCTCCCACGTGTTTTGCCCGCTTGGCAATTATATCTTCCACTTTTGGTTGCCTTACACCCGTAATTACTACAGCGTCTTGTTTTATGATACCGGCTTTCACGCGCGCGACCTTTTCTACCGTGTCGCCCAAAGACCTTGTATGGTCGATGCCCACATTTGTAACAACTGCTATGAGTGGCTTAACAGTGTTTGTAGCGTCACCATAACCGCCCATACCCACCTCAACCACCGCTAGATCGACTTTTTTTTGCGCGAACCACCACAAAGCGGCTGCAACATGAATTTGTTGAAAATCTGGCTTCCCATAGCTTCCTTTTTGTATCACGGCATCGTATGCCTTTTTCACCCTGTCCATAACATGGACAAAATTCTCTTCGGTGATCTTTTTGTTATTAACAAGAATTCGTTCGCGCACTGTCTGCAGGTGCGGGGAAGTCATTAACCCCACCTTATAGCCAGCTTCCTGAGCAATGTTTGCGATCATTGCTGAAGTTGAACCTTTACCGGCGGTGCCAGTAATGTGGATAACTTTCAGCTTATCTTGTGGAGAGCCTAGTTGTTTTAAGAAAAAATTCATACGCTCCGTGCGCATTTCCTGCCAGCGCACCTTGTTATCTTGGTGCTTACCGGCAAACAGGAATGCGAGCGCTTTGTTGTAAGAAGTAAAACCTTGTGTTTGTTTTTTCATTATCCTGTACTCCCTGTTCCTCTCGATTGTTTTTTAGTAGCTGATTTTTTCTCTACCCATTGTGCTTTTGCCAACTGCACAAAAATCCCTTGAGCGACCCTATCCCCTCTCTCTAATACACAATCCTTTTCACCTATATTATACGCTTGTAAAAATATTTCGTCTTCCGGTCCGTAGTAGTCGTTGTCCACTAAACCGAATGGAACTAAAATATTCTTTTTGCGCCCAGTGCTTGAGCGCGCTACCACTGCCAACCCAAAGCCTTTGGGCACTTTGATAATTACGCCGGTTGGCACTAACACTATTTTTCCGGCGGGTACAAGAGTTTTTTTTCCTACAAAAAAATCAAAGGCAACCGCACCTTCTGTTTTATATTCTGGCAAAGGAAGTGATTTGTCAACCTTTACGATTTCGACTTTCATTGCCCTCCTTCGTTATTTCATCGATATGGCGCATGTCGATACGGGCTTGCTTTGCTAATGTTAAAACCCTGCTCGATGCCCCATAGCGGCTTGCGTAAAACTCACCATAGACTACTCTCTCAATACCTGCGTTTACCATTAGTTTGAAACAATCGTAACATGGCGAAGCTGTTATGTAGATAGTTCCATTTTCAATGGCAACACCGTTTTTTGCCGCTTGCGCTATTGCGTTTGCTTCAGCGTGAACGGTACGGACACAATGTCCTTCTACGATTTCGTGTCCGACTTCATCGCAGTGAGGAAGGTGGTGAGGAGCACCATTATAACCTGTGGAAAGAATTGCTTTATCACGCACGATTACTGCTCCTACGTGCTTGCGGTCACATGTTGCGCGCTTCGATATTTGGCGCGCTATTTCCATAAAATACTCATCCCAGCTTGGGCGTTTTTTACTTTTTACCATGACTTTCTATGCGTTCTTTTATTTTTTTAATAACTTGATCGACATTTGACCGTAAATCGCCAAGGTCACCATCGTTATTCACATCATAGTCTGCCATGCTCGCTACTACATCCAATTGCATGTCTTTGCTTCCACCCGATTTCATTTGCTTTTTTTCTATTTCTAACATTCCTTCCATTGTTACAGGGTCCCCTGGCCTTTTCCGGCTTTTAAGACGCTGCCAGCGAATTCTGGGATCAGCGTCAACATTAACAAGAAAAAAATGCTTGTTTTTCTTTAATTCTGTTACCTCCCCAGGCTGGCGAATGCTACTTATTACTGTGTTTCCCTGTACGCCTTCCAACGCTTTTTTTGCGAGAAAACCATCCCCCATTTCGTGGCGCAGTAAATTTCCTTCCTCTGTTAAACTGGCAGTAGAGAGATCTCCACCTTTTTTAATAACTAAATCACGGAGAATTTGCGAAAGTGAAATGTGGCGAAAACCATTTTCTTCTAATATTTGTGCCACGGTGTCTTTGCCTGCTGCCAGACTACCGGTTATACCTATTATCATTAGCACCTCCTTATATATTTACCCATTAAAAATGACAAATGTCAAAAATAATTTTTTATTTACCACGCTTTTATTTATGGTATGATGACGCCATAACATGAAAAAAATAGACAATAAAAAAGCGCGCTTTCAATACGAAATAGGCGATACCCTGGAAGCAGGCATAGTATTATACGGTGATGAAATAAAGGCACTACGCGCCGGCAAAGTATCGCTTGCTGGCAGTTTCGGGCGCATACTTGTAAGTGAAAAGGGAAGCCAAGAGTTATGGCTAGTTGGAGCACACATTGGCTCCAGCACACTTGACCCGACAAGAAGCCGTAAATTGCTGGTGCACAAAAATGAAATAAAAAAGATGGTCGGTGCCACTCAAGAAAAAGGATTAACCCTAGTACCAACAAAGATCTATTTTAAAAAAGGGCGGGCAAAAGTTGCACTTTCTCAAGCAAGAGGAAAAAATATTTATGACAAAAGACAAGCAATTAAAAAACGGGACATAGAAAGAGAAATAAAACAGAGAGGCAAGTTTAGCACTAGGTAGTACACTGTTAGCTCTTATTGCATTGAAACAATACTAGTCTTGCGACCTGTATTAAGCTTGTCGAAACACGAACAGTAAAGGACTTATCGTTCGAGAGAACTGTAACGAGCAGAGCGAGGGACACATCTCGAGAACTATTGCCGTGAGCTGTATACTCGCGTGATAGTTCTCGCGTTGCTCGAACAGTATTGGAGCCTGACACTTCCGGCCACTGGCATCCGGCTGTATTCGCTCCCCTGTATTTGCGTCTGGCTACCGGCTACAGGCAACTGGCCAATATAGGCCACTGGCTTCTGACCTTTTTTAATCCATGTTGAGCTTATCGAAACACGAACAGTATTGACCCCTTACTGTTCGAGAGGTAATCCTCGAGAACTATTGCCATGGGCGCCATTGCCTAGGCGCTGTGACTCTCACGTTATTGAACAAAAATGGTTGAGATCTAAGGCTGTGGATAATTCTGGTCTGGTGGAATAGGTATATTGGGTGGAGTTGTAGGCTGTAATGGAGGCTGGGGAGGTTGGGGAGGTTGCTGGTAAGGTGGCGGCATGGGAGGAGCGGGTGCCTCAACAGCAGGAGGGGTGGAAGCGACTGGTTGCTGGGGAGAGGTGGGCCAGTTTGGGGGTGCACTAGGTGTGTTTTGTGTGGCATTCGCGCCTAGTTGGCTACTTCTTCTTTGTTGCGCACGCGCCACTACCTCTTTAATTTTGTCTATCACCGCCCCGGGCATTGCCTCGGATTTAATAATGTAGTCTTCTGCTCCGCCCTGAAGACCACGCTGTTTATTTTCCTCTTGAATCAAAGCAGTCAAAAGAATCACAGGGATATCTTTGGTTTCTTGGGTGGACTTAAGAATTTCTAATGTATTAAAACCGTTGACCTTAGGCATCATGAGGTCAAGCAAGATAACATCTGGCAAATATTCCACCGCTTTTGCCGCACCTTCTTCGCCATTGTGAGCTATTACTACTTCAAACCCTTCGGCTTGCAATCGTTCCGCGTACATATCGCACAATGTCTGGTCATCGTCAACAATCAACACTTTAAGCTTTGCTTGTTCGTCAGACATGCAACCTCCATTGGCTATATTATAACATCTATGTCAAGTAACCTAAAAAACATTTAACACTTGTATTGTACCACATACATGAAAAAAACCAATTATTGTGAGATAATGCAAAAAAGGAGAAAAATGACTACAAAAGGTAAAAGACTATTATTAATTGCCATTATTGCCACCGTTTTTTTGTTTGCCATTGTGATTGGGCTTGTAATTTATTTTTCCAATAAGAAGCTTGCTCAGGAGGCAAACGGCACGGATGTTCCCCCGGTTGAGTCCATTGCCGTAACCACCACTGGCACTAAGACAAAAGAATACAATCCAACAGAAGGGTGGAAAACAGTTAAAGTTGAATCGCACGGCTTGCAGTTTAAATACCCTGAAAAGCTAGGCAACCCGGAAAAAGAAGAATACATACCAGGCGAAGTAGAACTTATGCCGAGCGTGAGAAGCCAAATTATCCGCTTTACCGGCAATAATGCATTAGAGCTGGCAATGGTAGATGTTATGAGTATTGCCGATTACAAGGAAAACAACGAGTTTTCGGAAAAGCTCGCAAAAATTCAAACCATATACGAATCTAGCTCCGCGGAAGGGGCAAATGAACTTACCGCTACCTTCCTTAACGCAGGCGTTCTTATCTCTAGCCCAGCAGAATACATTGAGACTGCTGATAAAAAGTATCGTGGTATTTACTATTTCGCTAACATCGGCCAAGCGTATAGCACCAAACTCTCATGCGTGATTGTCATGACCGACAACAAAAACATTATTCAATTTCTTTACATGCAAGACGCGGACAATGCCAGCAGATACGAAGCTGATCTGAATGATGAGAACAGCACGTTGGCACGCTACATTAAGGCGCTCAATGAAGACAGTGACGAATCGACGACACGCAATTTTAAAGAAACATACAAGCTAATGGCATTAAGTTTAGAAGAACTCTAGCCCTACTTAGCCGCTGGTCCTCCCCCCATACGGGCAAGGCCTTTCATATTTTGGTTGTGGGGAACACGAGCATCTAGTTGTGCAATAGCAGTGCTGTATTGAGCAAGTGGCAAGCTAAAGTAGAAAACAGAACCTTTTCCTTCACCAGGACTTTCTACCCAGATTTTGCCATGATGCATTTCGACAATTGCTTTAGAAACATAAAGCCCGAGGCCAGTTCCTTGTACTTCTTGTGTACTCCAATCACCAACACGAGAGAACTTTTGAAATAACTTACCGATGTCTTCGCAGGAAATACCAACTCCATTATCGGCAACCGCAATTACTATTTGTTTATCACCGACCATCTGCGTGTAGGATTGGTTTACTACTCTTCTTAGGGCACCGTCTCCATGTTCTGGCTTATCAACAACAAAACGTGCCATTTGGTTGTAACGTTGCTGTACAGCTTGCGTAGGCCATGCCTGTGCCCATAACCGTACTGCACCACCCGGTTTGTTGAACTTGAGGGCGTTGCCAGTTAAGTTAACAAGGACTTCTTTTATTTTGTCACTGTCGGCATAGGCAAGTGCTTCTTGCCCACTTACTTGTGAAGTGTAGCTTATTTTAATATGGCTTGTTTGTGCTTTGAACTTTAGCTCATCGACTGTTGATTGTAGCATTTCCAAGACACTCACTGCTTTCTTTTCTACCAACAGGCGTCCCTCTTCAATACGAGAGACATTAAGAAGATCAGCTACCAGCCTCGCTAAGCGATTAGAAGACTTATAAACGCTTTGCAGATACTTTTCCGCCTTGGGGTTACCAACGGGAACAATTTTTTCCTCCACTATCATGGAGAGATAACCTTCTATGGCGGAGATAGGAGTCAGTAGCTCGTGGGAGGCCATAGAGATAAACTCGGTTTTTCTTTGGTCGACTTCCAACAGTTGCTGATTAGCTCGCTGTAACTGATTAAATAATTCTTCTAATTTGTGCCTATGCTCTATTTCTTGCTTCATAGATTTGATGAGAACGTGGCCACCATATACCAGAACCGGGAGAAAGATTAATTTGACTGTTACCTCAAAAGCTGTTCGCGAAAAAATTGCGTCAACCAAAAGCGCGATAACCGCTAGATAGGTAACTGTTTCGGTGACAATAAGCTGAACAGATAAAAGTTGATGCTTTGCAATTGCGTACCCCGTAAAAATAATAAAAAATAATACACTAACTGGACTGATATTAATTAGAGAATAATTGCCTGATAACGGCATTACTGCGCTAAATAATACACCTGCCATTAGCGATAATAGCATGCCAAATATCACGCTCAATATCTGTGGCTTTTCCTTCTTTGTTAGAAGATAGTATTTTCTCAGCAGAAAAATAACCATCAATAAAAAACAAAAAACAAAATACCCAATAAAAAATACGTACAAAGGACCAGGTTTAAAAGAAGATATCATTTTACCTGCATCCACAATATTCACCGACTCAACATTGTAGTGGCTGGGCACAAAAAATAATAAAACTACGCTTATTACCGCCAAAAGAAAAAGCTGAGGCTTTGAGATTGTTATTTTGTCTGCCGGAAAAGCGTTGGCAAATAAAATCATACTTGGTAGTAACAATATTGGACCAACTAGAGTTAATCTTGTCCAAAAAAGATATTGTTCAGAACCCCAATGAAGCGAAATATTTGCGACTAGGTTAGTTATCAGCCAGAGTACAGCAGAAAAGATACTAAATAACAAAAGATTAGATGAGACGCTGCGCTTACCTCTTTTGAAAATTACGAAGGCAATAGTCAGTAAAACGAGAATACAACACCCCAACACCATATTGATCGGATGCAATGCTACATTCATACTGCAATTATACTACAAATAAAAAAGGGGAGGTGAGTTACCCTCCCCGAGAAAAGAGACGAACTGCTTGTCTGTCTAGGATTATCCCTTCCCCTTGGCCCCTCGAGACGTACTGGGCCAGGCTCGGGAGCGCCCCATTCACACACTCCGAGTTAGCAAACAACAGATGGGCGTCTGACGGGACACTGTTCATCATGGCTAGAGCAAGCCGAAGCATGGCTTTTGTCCCACGATGGGACTGAGCCACGACCGCCGCCAAGACATAGTAAACCTTGTCTTTACCATACCTCTGTTGGAAGTATGGTAGCGAGAGTAGTGGCTCAAGTTCGAGCCTGTTTGTCATGAGACCTAACCCAACAGCCTTGTCTTCTTCCCAGAGAATGAACTTATAGACAAGCGGAGACCGCATAAAGCCTCTGAACGTTTTTTTCGGGAAGCTTTGCGCCAAGGGCGTCAGCTGATTCACTTCCCGAAAAGACTCGTTGTAGAGGTGCCATAGCCTCTCCCCTAACCGCCACGAAACGCCACGTTCTACCTTTTCAACTCTCATTGCTATTTCGCACCCCCTCAGGATATGATGTTAATGTGCATAACATTGTGCGCGTTCGGACATTTTATAGAACGCTGCGAACGCGCATAATTTTCGGTGCAGTTAATAATAGGTAGCAACGACTAACGCGCAAACTGCCTTGTCCCTACACTTGATACCCGCTGTTTGGTAATTAATCTGGCCATACACATTTCCCCTATACTTAACCATGTCTTCCAAACTATCTTTAATGAGCTTGATTACCTCTTTCTCGCTTGTTCCGTTGTGTTCCACAAATAATCCATGTCCATTTTTTGCCTGCACCCAGCCTAACCCGGCCCAAGCTTCTTCTCCTGCTTTATCTTCCCTTTTTTCAGCCAGTACAACATAAAGACGTTCTCCCACTTTTTTACCTCGAGGGTTTCCCGGTGAACCAATAATTAACTTACTGTTAGGTGGTATAACAGAGGAAAGTTTAATTAAATTATAATTAGCAACACCAGCATCCCAAAGGGCGGCGTCGAAAGCGGCCAGCTTTGTAGAGCCTTCACCTTGTCCGCTTGAAATCGTAATTGAATGACAACTCATAGTGGCTTTTTATCCTTTGCATTGACAAAAAAACGAAAATTTACCGTTTGCATTATATCGAAAGAACATATTTTTGTCAATGCTAATTTATTGTTTCTTAAATACAAAGTTACCTGTTAGCGTTATTTTCATTGTAATTAATACACAAGTCATGTAATATCAAATGTGTTGGGTAAGTTTTTGCAACTAACACACACGGAATATATCGCGATCAAGGTCTTTATAACTTTATAACCTAGACAGACGCCTAGAAGAAAAATATCGTGAAACACTCTAATATCGATCACACGCGGCTAGTGATATTAACTTATTTGGCATTAATTGCGCCTGTTTTTCGTTTTAAAAATACTTATGTGAATCTAAAAAAAATATGTAAGCTGTATCTTGGTGTCGACATTAAAACTGGCACGCTAAGAAAAGAGTTTTTTGAGCTAAAAAAAAATGATTTAATCACAACAAAAAAATATTACGGCAAAAACGTTTATATTATTACGGCAACAGGCAGGCTTTACATTTCACCTAGGCTTCCCACCATTAAATTGGACCCTTGGGATCAAAAGTGGCGTATTATCGTAAGCCAGATACCTAGCTCACAAAAGAAGATTAAGAAAATTGCGATAAACAAAATTAAAAAACTCGGCTTCCGGGAGTTGTTAAAAGGCACGTTTATTTCTCCACACCCATTTCTTTCGATTGTAGAAAGACATCTCGCATACTTAGGAGTACGCCAATATAATTTTCTTTTCGAGATAGACAACG
>JAGOOF010000037.1 GCA_017992655.1 Patescibacteria group bacterium | reverse complement strand
ACGACGAAGGGAAAGAAGAAACACAATCTGCATATTTCAAAAAAGAAACGATTGCCTGGGCGTGGCAATTTTTAACAGATAAGAAGTGGCTTGGCCTTGACCCCAAAAAATTTGTTGGTACTTATTTTAGCGGTAACGATGCGATTGCAAAAGATCAAGAGTCTATGCAATTTTTACTTACGTTAAATAATCTAGAAAAAGTAGAGGGGCAGGGGCAAGAAGAAAACTTTTGGGGGCCAACGGGTCTAGAGGGGCCGTGCGGGCCAACAGTGGAGTTTCATTACAACGGTGTGGAAGTATGGAATCTTGTTTTTAACCAATTTTATTTTAAAGATAATGTTTACACTCCGCTTCCCTTTAAAGGTGTAGACACAGGAGCAGGTCTCGAGAGGTTGCTACTGGCGACACAGGCGCTGGAGGATGTTTTCCAAACCGACCTTTTAAGCCCACTTGTGAATGTAATTAGCGCAGGTGGGGTAACTAGCGTAAAAAACCAAAAAATTATTGCCGACCATATTAAGGCGGCAACCTTTGCTATCGCGGACGGTGTTGTGCCGAGCAATAAAGACGCAGGTTACGTAGTGCGTCGCCTTTTACGCCGTTGTTTAGTAATGCTGGGTAATATAGACGAAAATTTAATTATTAAAGTGGCACAAGAAGTAGTGCGTAAATTCGGCCGCCATTATCCGCAACTTCAAACTGCAGATCTTTCCATAGTAGAACAGGAAATAAAAAAATGGCAACCGGTAATGGAGCGTGGGAAAAAAGTCATTGAAACTTGGGTAAAGCGGGGCGCGCCGGTAAGTGGCAAAGAAGCGTTTGACCTTTACCAGTCGCATGGATTTCCTGTGGAGCTTACGAGCGACTTGGCAAAAGCGGGTGGAGTTGAGGTAGATATTGCTGGCTTTTGGAATGAGTTAGACCGCCACAAGCAAATATCGCGAGCAGGGGTGGAGGGCAAGTTTAAAGGTGGTTTGGCGGGCCATTCCGCAATGGAAACCCGTTACCACACTGCCACTCACTTGTTGCTCGCCGCCTTGCGCGAGGTATTGGGAGAAAAAGTTTTCCAGCGGGGAGCAAATATCAACACAGAACGTTTAAGACTAGATTTTTCTTTCGAGAGAGCGTTGTCTTCTGCCGAGTTGGAACAAGTAGAATCTATTGTTAACAGCAAAATAGAAGCAGGCCTTCCCGTAACCTGCGCAGAAATGGATAAAAAACTCGCAAAAGAAAGAGGGGCAATGGGCGTGTTCGATGAGCGCTATGAGGAAAGAGTTAAAATTTATTCTATTGGCTTTCCCCAGCAAGTTTATTCCATGGAAATCTGTGGTGGTCCACATGTAAAAAATACTTCAGAAATTGGCCAGTTTAAAATCGTCAAGCAGGAATCGGCAGGCGCGGGTGTAAGGCGCTTGCGTGCACACCTCCTCTAAAAAATTGTTTTGTGGTAAAATAGACTTAATATGGGATTATTTGGTGTCGGAAAAAAGAAACGTAAAGATAGCGACTACCATGCTATTTCTTTGGATATAGGAACGGAATTTGTGAAAGCGCTCATTTTTCGCGTTGAAAAAGATGTGGCAACGGTTATTGGCGTGGGGCGACAACGGCAAAGGCTAGCCGATATGCATGGTGGCATGGTAACGGACATCCAAGGGGTAATCAAAAACTGCCAAGCGGCGCTCGGAGAAGCGGCGGAGCAGGCGAAGACATTGCCCGACCAAGTAATCATTGGTATTGCGGGAGAGCTTGTTAAAGGAACAATGACCACGGTGCGTTATATTCGCCCTGACTCCCAGGCACAAATTGATTTCGAGGAGCTAAAAGAAATTATTGAAAAAGTACACACAAGCTCTTTTGAGCGCGCGCGCAGTATTTTGGCGCTTGAAACCGGCCACCAGGAAGTGGACGTAAAACTTGTTAACGCGGCCATTACCGATGTCGAGATAGACAGCTACAAAGTTACTAACCCTCTTGGTTTTCAGGGAAAAGAGGTGCAGGTAGGAATATTCAACGCTTTCGCGCCTGTTGTTCACCTGGGGGCATTACAAACTATTGCCGACCGCCTAGATTTGGACCTGCTGGCAATCGCGGCAGAGCCCTACGCGGTGGCGCGCGTCTTGGGGCCAGACGAAGGAAACGATTTTAGTGCGATATTCATTGATATTGGTGGAGGAACTACCGACATTGCCGTGGTACGCCAAGGCGGAGTGGAGGGGACGAAAATGTTTGCCTTGGGAGGGAGAGCTTTTACTAAAAGAATTGCAAACCAATTAGGAGAATCATTTATAGAGGCGGAAAGAAAAAAATTAAAATATTCTGCCGATAAGCTCGATGGTGAAACAAGAAGAAAAGTAAAACAAGCGATTGAGGCAGATTGCCAAGTGTGGTTTGCTGGCGTAGAATTAACATTAGGCGACTTCACCGGTGTCGATTTGTTGCCGAGCCGTATTTACCTATGTGGCGGTGGTAGCAAGTTGCCCGATATTAAAAAAATACTAGAAAAAGCTGTGTGGAGCCGCGATCTTCCCTTCGCGCGTCGTCCCACTATTCACTACCTTAAACCATCGGAAATTCCAAGGGTAAAAGACACAACTGGCGAAATCGTTGATATTCAAGATGTGACCCCAATGGCGCTGGCTAACCTCGGTATCGAGTTAGTGGGCTCGGAAGGGATGGTTGAAGCAATCCTTTCAAAAACCGTGAAATCGCTTAGAGCATAAAAAGGAAAAATGGAAGATTTTATTTATTTGGAAATAGACGAGGAAATTACCTCGGTTATCGACCGCCTCAAAGAAACCAAGGCGACCAAGGTTGGTATTGTTGTGCCCCGTGGGGCCATGGTTTTGCAATCGGTCGTTAACTTAAAGCTCATTAAGAGAATAGCGACACAGTGTAAAAAACAGGTAGCCATTATAACAGTGGATAAGGTCGGCCGTAGCTTAGCAGTGCAGGTGGGTTTGCCGGTGTTCGACGACCCCAAGCAAGCAGAGACCAATGTTTCCGAGGGCGATAGTTCGCGCCAGCCAGTTGCTTCCGACGTTATCGAAATAGATATGAGCGAACCAGAAGATGATTTACCGGAGGGAGTAAAAGTTAATTACTACACCGGTGAAAATTTAGAGGAAGAAGAAAAAAAAGAGCAACCGGTAGAAAGTGGCGAGAAAAAGCCGGTTTTTGCCTCCAAACCAGTTGCAGGCTCCGAAAAAAAAGAAAACAAAAAAGAAGAAGGAAAGAGCAAGAAAAAAAGGAAAGTGAAAATAACAATCGGTATAATTTGTTTTCTTTTAGCGCTTCTTGCGGGCTGGCTTTTTTTCGCGCGTGCTACAGTGACTATGGCAATAGAGGCAGAACCCTTGAACGCTCAAGCACAAGTAAAAGTTGATGCCACTCTTATCGCCTCACAAATCGAAGAAGGAAAAATTAAAGGAAGCTATATTAGTGTAGAAAAAGAGGCGAGTAAAGACGTTAAGGCCACCGGTAAAAAGACGGTGGGGGAAAAGAGTAGTGGTACCGTTACTTTCTACAACGATTCGGGGGCAGATCAAACCCTAGGGGCAGGCACCGGCCTAACTGGTGCGGGAAAAAGTTTTGTTTTAAGCGCAGGCATTACAGTGCCTAAAGCGACTCTTGATGCTTACGGCGAAAAAGTCCGCGGTAGTACACAGGGGAAAATCATTGCTTCGGCAGCAGGCGCACAGTACAACCTTCCTAGCTCAACCACCTATTCCGTGAGTGGCAATAATTATGTGTCGGCGAAGGGTGAAACTAGCGGTGGTACTTCGGAAGAAAAGACTATTGTATCCGAAGAAGATATTTCCGGTGCAAAGGACAGCCTTGTTGCCGACGCTCCCAGCGCATTACGCGATGAGCTCAACAAACAAGCTGCTAATTTGTATTTAATTGAAAGTGCGATAAGCTACGAAATCACCGATTTTAATGCCAGCAAGCAAGCGGGGGAGGAAGCAGAAAGCTTTACGGTTAATGCTAAAGTTGTCGCGCAAACCATTGTTGTCAGTGAAAGTGAATTACGCGAGGTTGTTGCCAACAGTGCGAAAAATAATATTCCAGAGGGAAAATCGTTGCTTGAATCAGACGAAGACGAATTAACATCAGAATTAATCAGCGCCGATATGCCCAAAAAAGAAATGGAACTAAGCGTAACTTTTAAAAGCCACATTGGCGACGCGATAGACGAGGTGGAGCTGGCAAAAAAAATTAAAAATAAATCTGTAAAGCAAGCAAGACAAATTGTCGCGGAGAGCCAGAATATAAGCGCAGACGATGTTCAAGTTGCGGTTTGGCCAAATACTGGCCTTGTTCGCCTGCCCGCTCTTTATAAAAATATTAAATTCGACTTAGAATACAAGACTCCAGACAGCGAAAGCTCTAATGAAAATCCTAGCACTTGATTTGGGAGAAAAAAGAACCGGCCTTGCTCTGTTGAACGAAGAGTTTATAGTTGGAGCGGGCACTATTGGTGGCTATGGTAACTTGGGGAAAATGCTTGCTGAGCTAGATGGTGTTTTAAAAAAAGAGGGTGTTACCCAGATTGTTTATGGTTTGCCTTTCTCTAAGAGCGGAGAACAGGGGGAAAAATATAAGGCAATCGCTTCTGCAATTGGCAAAAGGTATAAAGTGCCAATGGAAGGCATAGATGAAACGCTCACAACAGCGGAGGCACAGCGCCGTAATGGGAAAGAGCACGAAGACAACGAAGAGGCGGCAAAAATAATTCTAGAAGATTACCTCAACCAGCGTATAGCTAAAAAGCAACAAGCATAAATTATTTTATGAAAAAAAATATTTTTATTGTTGTTGGTGCGATTCTTGTTTTAATTTTAGGAGCGTTTGCGATTTTCTATTTTAGTATCAAGCCGACTGGGTCAAAAGG
>JAGOOF010000036.1 GCA_017992655.1 Patescibacteria group bacterium | reverse complement strand
CGTCTTAACGCCATTTAAAAAGTGTGATAATTTTTCAACCGAAAAGTCAGTAATGTCGGCAATATTTTTGCCATCGATGAATATATTGAGTGCTTCCTCTCGCAATCGTTTCCCATTGCAAACAGGGCAAATTTTTTCCGTCATATATTTTTCGATCTCCGCCCTTAAATATTCAGAATCTGTTTCCGTGTAACGTCTTTCGAGGTTGTTAACTACCCCCTCGAATACACCGTCACCATAGAGGACATAACATTTTTCTTGGTCTGTGAGTTGAGCAATAGGGGTGTCGACACTAAAATTATTGCGTGTCGCAAGCTCCGATAAGGTTTTTTCATACCAGCTTGTTTGATTCGCCATGCGCGACCAAGGCCTAATTGCTCCTTCTGCGAGCGTAAGTTGCTGGTTGGGGATTACTAAATTTGGCTCTATGTATTTTTTTCTCCCGAGCCCATGGCAAACAGCACACGCACCATGCGGGCTGTTAAAAGAGAACAATTTTGGATTAATTTCTGGAAAAACTGTTGTGCATGTTGGACAAGTGTAGTTTTGTGAAAAATGATGCTCCTTTTTACCCGCAATAAGCGTTGCTCGCCCTCCTCCATAAGTTAACGCTTTGTCCAGTTGTGCCAGTATCTTTCGGGTAACGCTGTCTTTTTGTTCCTTTGCGAGTTTGGCTTGGTAGAGAACCACCTCTAGTGTATGTGCCTTGTCGTCGTAAAGTTTTTCCTCATTAAACTTTTCTCGGGCAACAGTAACACCATTGTGCCTCAGCAGGGAGAACTTAGTGGTGTTAACTTTTTTAATTGCTTCTTCTATCCTTTTTCGCCCTGCATCTTTGTGCAAAAGCGGTGCTAAAATTGTAATTTCATCTTCATTGTGCGGGTTCGTAATGATGCTTCTTACTGATTCGAAAATAGCTCTTCTTTCTTGTTTTGCAAGTTGTTTTTTGCAATACGGGCATTTTGGAACACCAGCCCTTGCAAAGGCAAGCCTTAAGTAATCGTAAATTTCTGTTAGAGTACCAACGGTAGAGCGAGGCGATTGTGCAATAGTTTTTTGGTCAATTGCGATTGCCGGTATCAAACCATCAGCACTATCAATGTCGGGTTTATTGAGTACGCCAAGTACCTGCTTGGCATAGCTTGAAAGGTTTTCAACATAACGGCGATGACCCTCCGCGTAGATAGTATCAAACGCTAAGCTTGACTTGCCTGATCCAGAAAGGCCTGTAATGACGGTAAGCTGTTCTTTAGGGATCTTGATATCAACGTTCTTGAGGTTATTAGTGCGTGCCCCTTTAATAGTGATATAATCCATAAAACACAAGTTATTTATAAATTGAAGTCGAATAGTAGTATATATTTTTAGCACCGATATGTCAAATATAATGTTTAAATATGAAATCTGAAATAAAACATTTAAATAAAAGGAAATTATAAAAATCAGCAGGTACGACTTGACATTACTCTCCTTTCACTCCAAAGTATAAATACAAGGCAATATTATAAAGCAGGAGGTTTCATGAAAGAAGACGAAGTAAGTACAGTTGTGGGCAGTGGCGTTCATCTTACCGGGGTCCTAAAAGACCAAAGCGACATCATCGTTCATGGCTCCGTAGAGGGCGAGGTAAAATCAGAACAGAACGTAATTGTTGGAGATAGCGCAAAAGTAAAAGGTCCGATTTCTGCGCAGGTTGTCGCAATCTCTGGGGAGGTCAAAGGCACAATTAACGCACTCGATAAGCTGGAGATACATCCGACTGGCCGAGTTGAAGGTAATATTCACGCGCGTGATTTAATTATTCATTCTGGTGCGTATTTTGCCGGTAAATGTGAGATGGAGTCTACCAGCCAACAACAAAACGAAGACGTTTTGATCGAACACGAGCCAGAGCAAGAGAAAGATGAAGATGAGGCAAATGACGACGGTGAAATTAGTGTTGCAGTCGAGGAAGAGTAGCTTTCCACTAAGTTAATATACGACATTCAATGTACTACTATGTTTTTGAACAACCCAAGACAGCTGCCGACAGAAAGCTACAAACAAAAGTGAGAGAACAACTTGAAGATCTAGGGATTGTTGGCGAGCTAACCGCTGCAAGCCCGGCGCGTTCCGCCGAGGAGCTTACTGATATGGGCCTGCGTAAAGGAGCCAGTACAATTATTGCGGTAGGAAGTGATCGGCACATAAACCACGTGGTGAGTATGGTAAAAACAACCGAAAGAGGTTTAAACCGTAATGTGGTCGTAGGAACTATTCCTCTCGATACTGGATCAGCGCTTGGGGAAAGGCTCCGCCTTAATAACTTATACGACGCGTGTGAGGCGCTTAAAAAAAGGCGTTACACCACGGTTGATTTGGGCTACGTGGAAGGCGGTGGTTATTTTATTACAAGTGCAGAAATACATACAGCCACACCTGTAGAGATTACTCTTCGTGGTGACCGTTGGGAGGTTAATAACTACATCACTGATCTTATTGTGTTTTCTGACCTTACGTTTAGTTTCTACAACAACCTTGCTAGCAAAACCGGATTAAAAAAAATCGCCAGTTGGCTTTTAGGCGGAGAAGCAAATGCGCAAAATATTAGTATTTTTCGTGCACGCACCCTCCAAGTTACCGGCAGTGTTATACTGCCACTAACCATAGAGGGAGAAGTGGTGGCAAAAACCCCAATAATTTTATATCGTATGCCTAAGGCCTTGAAAATTATAATTAAACGTGATAAATTTATTAGCGAACAAACAGACAAAAAGGAGCAAGAATAAAAGAGTTCAGGATTAACCGCGAGATTCAAGCCCCCGAAATGCTTGTAGTAAGTGCGGACGGAAAACAGCTAGGGATTAAAAGTTTGTACGAAGCCTTGCGTTTAGCGGAAGAGCAAAACTTGGATTTAATAGAAGTTGGCCCGAACGCCAAACCACCTGTTGCGCGCATTATGGATTATGGCAAGTATCGCTACGAGCTTGAAAAAAAGCAAAAAGGGCAAAGTAAGCGCGCCACAGACGTTAAAGAAATTC
Organism: Patescibacteria group bacterium; assembly: GCA_017992655.1. Lineage (GTDB taxonomy): Bacteria > Patescibacteriota > UBA1384 > UBA1384 > UBA1384 > UBA1384. The sequence goes on along the minus strand of JAGOOF010000036.1, from coordinate 1,983 downwards.
GCCTTTCCATCAATATAGACGAACATGATTGGCAGGTTAAGCTCGAACGGGCAAAAAAGTTTATGGCCCAATCAGGAAGAGTAAAGGTAGAAGTTAAATTAATGGGCCGCCAAATGCTTTTTATCAGCAAAGCAACGGAGCGTCTCAACCAGTTTAGAGAGCAACTTGGAGGCGAGTTTGAATCTCCTCCGCAAAGATTAGGTAAAAGGTTTATTGTGTTAATTAAAAAAGGCAAGCAAGATGGCAAAACAGAAGCTAAAAACTCCTAAAACAGTTTCGAAAAGAATCAAAAAAATTACCGCTAATGGTAAAATTTTGGTTTTAACTACGTCGGCACAACATTTGGCGACAAATAAGTCGAAAAGACGGCGTCGTGCGAGCCGCAACACTGTGGTTATGGCGAAGGGCAACGTAAAGCAATATAAAAAACTAGTAGGATAATATGGCAAGAGTAAAAAGTGGAAAAACAACTAGAGCACGCAGAAAAAGATTGTTCGCCCAGACAAAGGGGTACCGGCACGGTCGAAAAAATCTTGTTAGGCAGGCAAAACAAGCAGTCTTAAAGGCTGGAGTGTTTAGCTATAGAGATAGGCGAGTAAAAAAAAGAGAATTTCGCAGACTGTGGATTACGCGTATTAATGCTGCGCTTAAACCGTTTGAGATGCGTTACAGCCAGTTTATTGCAGAACTCAAAAAAAACGGCATAGAATTAAACCGTAAAGTGCTTAGTGAAATTGCCCTGCAGAGCCCGGAGCAATTCGCAAATTTAGTAGCAAAGCTAAAGAAGTAGAACTCACTTTTTTTGTCTGTACAGAAATGTTGTGTGGTATAATATTTCTATGAAGATAACATTTTTGGGAGCCTCAGGCGAGGTTACAGGCTCATGCTATTATGTTGAGTTTAATGATGGCACTAAAATCTTGGTAGATGGGGGATATTTCCAGGGACACCGGGACGACCTAGCCCGCAACGGGGAGGAATTGCCCGTTGACCTCACTGATGTTAAATACCTTATTTTGACGCACGGCCATTTAGACCACTGTGGTCGCGTGCCAGTATTTTATAAACAGGGTTTCCGTGGTAAAATCATTGCTACTGCTCCTACTCGTGATATCGCGGAAATAATTTGGCGCGATAATTTAAACCTCCTTTTACACGCTCGTAACCTCGAGCGAGTCGATCCTTTTTTTAGCGAAGATGATATCGAAGGCTCTCTTGCGCTTTTTGAGATCGTAAATTACCAAGAAACTATTAAGCTTTCCAATAATGTGCAAGCTACTTTACTGGATGCAGGCCATGTTCTAGGCTCAGCGACAGTAAAACTTATCGAAGGAAGCGATTCGATTGTTTTTTCAGGCGACCTTGGAAATTGGCCCATGGGCAATGTGCGGGTAACGGTGCACCCTGGTGCCACCGATGCTGTTGTTATGGAGGCGACGTATGGTGATAGAGTGCATGAGAACGAGTTGCAACAAAAAGCAATACTAAAAAAAGCGATAGAAACGATACGAGCGAATAAGTCAACTCTTCTTATACCAGCTTTTGCAATAGAGAGAAGCCAAGAACTTTTGCGCGATCTCGACGATTTGGTAGAAGAACAACATATGTCGCCGGTTCCAACTTTTCTAGATAGTCCTATGGCAATTAAAATTACTGCCCTTTTCCCCAAATACAAGAATTTTCTTAATGACTATGTGCGCCAGCAATTCGAGGCAGGGGACGACCCATATTCATTCAAATTTTTCGAACCAACACAAAGCGCGCAAGAATCTAAGAAAATTAACGTATTCCCAGGGCCTAAAATAATTATTGCGGGCAGTGGTATGATGACAGGTGGGCGTGTTCAGCATCACCTTAAGCGTGTTCTGCCAGACCCGCGTTCAATTCTTCTTATTGTTGGATATCAGGCAGAAGGGACATTGGGAAGAGAAATACAGTCTGGACGCAAGGCGGTGTATGTAGACGACAAAAAGGTGCCTGTAC
>JAGOOF010000001.1 GCA_017992655.1 Patescibacteria group bacterium | reverse complement strand
CAATTAGTCGACAGGACACGCTTGGAACAAATCAACAGTGACGTGCGCAAGACCGGAGGAAAGCAAGCGCTCGCACACGATGTTGCACTTGGTATCACTAGAGTAGCGCTTAAAACAGAAAGTTTCCTTTCTGCGGCAAGTTTTCAGGAAACAACAAATGTCCTTATAGAAGCCGCGACACGAGGAGCAGTAGATAGGTTGCAAGGGCTGAAAGAAAATGTTATTATTGGTAAACTAATTCCAGCAGGTACGGGATACGACCCCAAAGCTTGGAAAAATTAGAAGATAAGGAAATCATGCCAACCATAAACCAATTGATTCGCAAGGGACGCAAAACGGCTCCCCACAAAAGTAAAACGCCCGCTCTAGGAAGAGGCTTTAACTTTCTTAAGAATAAGCCTGTGCTTTCTAGAAAATCAAACCCGTTTAAACGTGGTGTTTGTGTTAAGGTCACCACTATGACGCCTAAAAAACCAAACTCCGCTTTGCGTAAGATCGCAAAAGTACGTCTTACCAGTGGCCAAGAGGTAACCGCTTATATCCCCGGCGAAGGGCATAATTTACAAGAGCACTCTGTGGTTTTAATCAGGGGTGGTCGTGTTAAGGATTTGCCTGGTGTTCGTTACCACATTATTAGAGGACAACTCGACACCCAGGGTGTGGCCGATCGTAAAGTATCACGTAGCCACTATGGCACAAAAAAGCCTAAAAGTGGCTCAGAGAAAGGTGCATAACAATGAGAGGAAAAGTTAAGAAAAATCTTGCAAACTTAAAACCAGATCCCATCTATGGTTCACTAGTTGTAAGTAAGTTTATCCGTTATGTTATGGACAGTGGCAAGAAATCTATTGCCGAAAAAATAGTTTATAGCGCCATTAAAATCGCTAGCGAGAAACTCAAAACAAAAAAGCCCGATAATCTGCTCGAAGAAACATTAGAAAAAGCTGCTCCTATTGTGGAAGTGCGATCACGTCGCGTAGGTGGGGCAAACTACCAAGTACCAGTAGAAGTAAAAGAACCGCGCAAAACTGCTATCGCGATGCGCTGGCTACTTGAATCCGCACGCGCCGTTAAGGGAAAGCCAATTGCGCAACGCCTCGCAGATGAAATTGTAAATATTAATCAGGGAACTGGCGCAACATTAAAAAAGCGTGAAGATATTCATCGTATGGCTGAGGCAAACCGCGCCTTTGCCCACTTCGCCCGCTACTAGTTGATACAATAGTCCTCGTATCACCACTGTTGTTGTCCAAGGTATGTTTTTTATGTTCAAGAGAACACGCTAAGCGCAAAGCGAAGCGCCATCTAGAGAACTATAAACTGTTTACGCAAAAACTGATACAACAGTTCTCGCGCCGATTGTACATGATAGCAGTTATGCGATCTTTACATGTATAAAATAATGTAGTACAATTTCTTTGTCCCCGAAAATGGGGCTTTTTATTCGCAATATATAAAACATTATGGCACGAGAATTTTCGCTAGAAGACACAAGAAATATTGGCATTATCGCACACATTGATGCGGGAAAAACAACCACCACTGAACGCGTACTTTTTTACACGGGTAAAAAACATAAAATAGGTGAGGTTCATGAGGGGCAAGCAGAAATGGACTGGATGGAACAAGAGCGCGAAAGAGGTATTACCATTACTTCTGCAGCCACAACTTGTTTTTGGAATAATAAGCGCATCAATATTATCGACACGCCTGGGCACGTAGACTTCACAGTTGAGGTAGAACGCTCTTTGCGTGTGCTAGATGGGGGCGTAGTAGTTTTTGACGGTGTTGCCGGTGTAGAGCCACAATCAGAAACAGTATGGCGACAGGCCGACAAATACAACGTACCGAGAATTTGCTTTATTAATAAGATAGACCGTACTGGCGCCGACTACGAGAAAAGTTTTAACTCTATTATTGAGAGGCTTTCCAATAAAGCCGTGTTAATGCAAATGCCCGTCGGCTCCGAATCTAACCTTCGCGGTATCGTTGACCTTCTTACGCGCAAGGCTTATGTTTATAAAGATGATCTCGGTAACGAAATAGAGGAAGGAGAAATTCCTTTAGATCTCAAAGAGCACGCAGAAGTTTTGAGGGAAAAAGCAATCGAGAAAATCGCAGAAACTGATGACGACCTTCTTAATAAATACCTTGGAGGAAATGAGTTATTAGTCGACGATATTAAAAAAGCACTACGCAAAGCAGTGATTGCGGGCAACCTTTTCCCTGTCTTTCTGGGAAGCGCTCTTAAAAATAAAGGGGTTCAGCTTCTACTTAATGCTATCACCGAATATTTGCCCAACCCCTTAGAGGTCCCCGCACCTGTTGGAACAAGCCCCAAAGACCCCGAAAAAGAAATAACGCTTCAAGTTAGCGACGACGAACCCTTCGCAGCACTTGCCTTTAAAATTGCCGCAGATCCTTTTGTAGGGAAGCTTGCATTCTTCAGGGTTTATTCCGGAGTTCTTAAGTCCGGCTCTTATGTCCTGAATACCTCGACAGGCAATAAAGAGCGCATTGGGCGCATTTTACGTATGCATGCCAACCATCGCGAAGATGTAGACGCTATTTACGCTGGAGAAATTGCCGCTGCAGTTGGGCTCAAAGACACTACTACCGGCAATACTCTCTGCGACCCAGCTCGTCCGATTCTTTTAGAGTCCATTGAATTCCCTGATCCTGTTATCGATATCGCCATCGAGCCAAAAACTAAGGCGGATCAAGAAAAAATGGCTCTAGCACTTAAGCGTTTGGCGGAAGAAGATCCGACGTTTAGGGTTTCGAGCGATGAGGAAACTAACCAAACTATCATTGGTGGAATGGGCGAACTCCACCTGGATATCATTGTTGACCGTATGAAAAGAGAATTCAACGTTGAAGCAAACGTCGGCAAACCCCAAGTTGCCTACCGAGAGACAATTACCGCCCCGGCCAAAGCAGAAGGAAAATTCATTCGCCAATCCGGAGGCCGTGGTCAATATGGCCATGTATATATTGAAGTGACGCCAAAAGAGCGTGGCGAGGGATATGAATTCATCAACAGTATAAAAGGTGGCGCTATCCCGCAAGAGTTTATTCCGGCAGCAGAAAAAGGTATTAAACAGGCAATGCAAAAAGGTGTCGTTGCTGGTTACCAATTGGTGGATATGACGGTAAAGCTGTACGATGGCACCTATCACGACGTTGACTCGTCCGAAATGGCCTTTCAAATTGCTGGCTCCATGGCCTTGCAAGAAGGTGTAAAGAATGCCCGTCCAGTACTTTTAGAACCAATTATGAATGTAGAAGTAGTCACCCCAGAAGATTTTCTTGGCGATGTCATGGGAGATTTAAACAGCAAAAGAGGCCGTATCGAAGAGACGAACGATCGCTCTTCCGCTAAATCGATCCGCGCCAAAGTACCTTTGGCGGAAATGTTTGGCTACGCAACTAGCTTGCGCTCAATGACACAGGGAAGGGCAAGCTACACCATGGAATTTAGCCATTATGAAGAAGTGCCAAGAAATATCACAGAACAAATTGCATCCAATAAAGCTAAATAATGTTGATTGACACAAACCAGTTGCAATGCTACAATAACTATGCTACAATTTATTCAAATCGGCACAGTATGTGCCGTGTCATCTAATGCCAAAGGAGTATAATGGCCGCAGAAAAATTTGAACGAAACAAGCCTCACGTCAATGTTGGTACTATTGGCCACGTTGATCACGGCAAAACAACATTAACCGCCGCTATCACAAAAGTGCTAGCGAAAAAAGGAATGGCAAAGGAGCGATCTTTTGACTCCATTGATAACGCGCCAGAAGAAAGAGAGCGCGGTATTACCATCGCCACCAGCCACTGTGAATACGAGTCTGACACCCGCCACTACGCGCACGTCGACTGTCCAGGACACGCTGACTACGTAAAAAATATGATTACCGGCGCCGCTCAGATGGATGCCGCGATTTTAGTAGTTTCAGCAGCCGATGGCCCTATGCCACAAACAAGAGAGCATATTTTGCTAGCGCACCAGGTAAACGTTCCTAATATCGTTGTTTTCTTGAACAAGGTTGATCAAGTTAAGGACGCAGAATTAATCGACCTCGTTGAAATGGAAATCCGTGAACTTTTAACAAAGTACAAATACGACGGAGACAAAATCAGTATCATCCGTGGTTCTGCTCTTAAAGCAATTGAGGGCGATGCGGAATCAGAAAAAGCAATTGAGGAATTAATTGCCGCACTCGATAAAGACATTCCTGAACCAAAAAGAGAAATAGACAAAGACTTCCTCATGCCGATCGAAGATGTTTTCTCCATTAAAGGACGAGGAACAGTAGTAACCGGCAGAATTGATCGCGGGCAAGTAAAAATTAATGATGAAGTAGAAATTGTCGGTATCAGACCAACTAAAAAAGTTGTTGTTACTGGCGTGGAAATGTTCAACAAATTGCTCGACCAGGGTCAGGCTGGCGATAATGTTGGCGTACTACTACGTGGTATTGAACGCACCGACGTAGAGCGTGGACAAGTTTTGGCAAAGCCTGGTTCGATAACGCCTCACACAGAGTTTGAATCAGAAGTTTACATTCTTACCAAAGACGAAGGCGGCCGCCACACTCCGTTCAGCAAAGGTTACAAGCCTCAGTTCTATGTTCGCACCACCGATGTAACGGGTGAGGTTGAGCTTCCGGAAGGAACAGAAATGGTGATGCCCGGAGACACAGTTACATTTAAAGTCAAGCTTATCGTTCCCGTTGCCATGGAAGATGGCATGCGTTTTGCGATTCGTGAGGGCGGACGAACTGTTGGTGCTGGGTTTGTTACTAAAATCATCAAATAAAAAGAGACTATCCGTCAATGGCTACTCAAAGCAAAAAAAATGAGGTAAAGCAAAGAATTAGGATACGCTTAAAGGCCTATGATCATCGTATTTTGGACAAAGCAGCAGAGAAGATCATAGAAACAGCTATCCGTTCCGGAGCAAGCGCAATAGGGCCAATCCCTTTGCCCACACAAATTAAAAAAATGACCGTCTTGCGCTCGACATTCATTCACAAAGACAGCCGAGAGCAATACGAAATGAGAATTCATAAGCGGTTAATAGATGTAATGGAACCAAGCGGGCAAACAATCGACCTACTTATGAACCTGGACCTACCGAGTGGCGTTGACATCGAAATTAAAACTTAACACACCTAAATGAGTAACCAAATATAATCCAAGATATCACCCTTTCAGGGAAGGATCGGGATAACGTTAATCTTATGGCAAAATTCATACTAGGCAGAAAAATAGGCATGACACGGGTATTTACCGATAAACAGTTGGTGGTTTTAACTGTGGTAAGCGCTCTTCCTAATACTATTATGCAAATAAGAGCTAAAAACCCCGACGGTTATAGTGCTGCCCAGGTGGGGGCAGGGGAGATAAAAGAGAAAAACATAAAAAAACCGGCACTAGGACACATGAAAAAAGGTGGTACTAATCACTCATTGCTAAAAGAATTTTCCATAGAGCAAGACACTAATCTTAAACCTGGTGACAAAGTTGATGTAAGTCAGTTTGCAAAAGGGGACAAGGTAACCGTTATTGGCGTAACAAAAGGCAAAGGATATGCCGGCGTAATCAAAAGGCACGGCTTCCATAGAGGGCCTGAAACTCATGGCTCAGATCATCACCGGGCACCTGGGTCAATTGGTGGAGGTTATCCACAACGAGTAGTTAAAGGAAAGAAAATGCCTGGTCACCTTGGAGGAGTTGTTTCTAACCAGAAAAAAATAGAGATATTCGATGTTAACACTAAGGAAAACCTAATTCTTCTGAAAGGCTCTATACCCGGCGCTAATAATAGTTGGGTAACCATTAAACAGTAATATGAAAATTAAACTTTACGACAATACAGGCAAAAGCGAGACGACAATAACTGTCGCTGATGTTGTTTTTGGTAAGAAAAAAAACGACAAATTAATTGCGCAGGCCGTACGCGTTTTTCTTGCCAATCGTAAGCCAGCAACAGCTAACACACTCGATCGCAGTGAAGTAAGTGGGGGAGGCAAAAAACCTTGGCGCCAAAAAGGAACAGGGCGCGCACGTGCTGGCTCAAGTCGTTCACCGATCTGGAGAGGCGGAGGAGTAACCTTTGGTCCTACCTCGCAGCGTAATCGCTCACTGACTATCCCTAAAAAAATGCGTGTTGCTGCACGCAATGTTGCGCTAAGCCAAAAAGTGGCAGAGAAAGCGCTTTTTCCTGTAAAAGGAATCGATAAATTACCGAGGAAAGATCTTGTAAAATTATTTGAAAAACTCGGCATACTAGGAAGAAAGATTTTATTGGTCACTGAAAAAGGCCATATCTCCCTCATTCGTACGGCACGAAATATGGTTGGCATAACAACTGTTGCCAGCAACAGTCTTAATGTTTATGACCTTTTGGATAACAACGCTGTGGTTATGCCAGAAGATGTAATAAAAAATATTAAATAACATGATATACCTCAAGCCTCTTATTACCGAAAAAAGTTTGCAACTAATCGAAAAAAATTGGTATTCATTTATTGTACCTAAAGAAATAACTAAGCCTGATATGGCTGAAATGATTTCTGTAAAATACGGCAAAAATCCCCTAAGCATTGTAGCGGTTAAACGAGCCAGCATAAGGAAAAGAAGAGGACGTAACTATTTTGCCTCTAAGGCACTTAAAATTATCCGTGTAAAGATGCCAGAAAAAGTCAAAATCGATGGTTTTGAGGTCACGAAATGATTAAAAAGAAGCAAATAAGAATTAGCAAACCGACCACGCCTGCACAACGCAAGACAAGTTATGTTATTAGCGAAAAATTAAGCAAAACAAGGCCAGTAAAGTCACTTACTAAAGGGTTTAAGCGTGCAGTTGGACGTGATAGCCAAGGCCACGTGTCAGTACGGCATAAAGGGGGAGGAGCAAAACGTTTATACCGACAAATTTCCACACTGGAACAATGTGGCAACCCACCATTTGAGGTTATACGTTTTGAATACGACCCAAACAGGTCTGCTCATATCGCTCTTATTAAAAATAGTATCGGTAAGCTATTTTATATACTCGCTCCACTAGAAACTAAGGTGGGCCACAAACTCGATATAGGAGAAAGAGCACCGATTGCCCCAGGCAACCGTTTACCTATTGGCCTGATTCCAACTGGCCTTGCGGTTCATTGTTTAGAAATCACACCTAAAAGCCGCGCGAAAATAGTTCGTTCTGCAGGGTCGAGAGCAGTTATAATGGCACACGAAAACGATTATACGCTTGTTAAACTACCTTCTGGCGAGATCCGTCGTTTTCATAGCACCTGTCTTGCGAGCGTCGGTTCGCTTAGCAACGATGTTCATAATGCGATAAGGGTTGATAAGGCTGGAAGAAAAAGGCATATGGGAATAAGACCAACAGTACGCGGTAAAGCAATGCATCCCGCTGCTCACCCTCACGGTGGAGGTGAAGGCGGTTCATCCATTGGGATGAAGGCACCCAAAACACCATGGGGAAGCAAAGCGCTTGGCAAGAAGACTCGTCGTCGCTTCGACAGAGGCAGTTTTATTATCCGTCGACGATCTAAAAAAAGAAGGTAAAAATGTCTAGATCACTCAAAAAAGGTCCTTACGTAGATATAAATTTACTAAAGAAAATCACTGGCTTAAGAGCCGGCGATAAAACAGTAATAAAAACATGGGCACGAAGCAGTGTCGTTGCCCCTGAATTCGTAGGTTTTACCATTGCTATTCATAACGGGAAAGAGCATTTACCTGTTTTTATCACTGAAGACATGGTCGGTCACAAACTTGGTGAATTTTCTCCAACACGCAAGTTTCGTAAGCACGGTGGTAAAATGGCGAAAGAACAAGCCATTGCGGAAAACAAAACACCCGTAGTAAAAGATAAATAATTATGACACAGGCAAAAGTATTAATTCGTTATATTCGAGTATCGCCAAAAAAAATGGCGTTGTTAGCTAGTGCTTTGCAGAAAAAGACTCTTGAGCAAGCACGCTTTATTGTTAATAATTGCAACAAAGGATACAAAGAGTATTTTTTACATGCCTTAAGCAACGCAGAAGCAATTATTAAAGAAAAATCACCAAACGCAAAATCGATTGTCGTCGCTAATGTCGCTGTTAATCAAGGCGCGAGGTTACGCCGTCAACGAGCGGGGGCACGGGGCTATTCAAACGCCTATAAACATCAAATGTCTCACTTGTCATTAACATTAAGCGAAGCAACACAACCAAGCGAAACAAGCGATAAAAAGGAAAAAAATGGGTCACAAAATTAATCCAAAAAGTTTTCGTTTGCCAATCAAGCAAAACTGGGATAGTGTTTGGTTTGCAAGTAATCCCGCTCAATACCGAGCGCAGCTACAGCAAGACATCAAAATACGCGCTCTTATTGAAAAAGAAGGTGGCCCTCAAGCTGCTATCGCGAATATAACTATTGCACGTACAGCACAAAAAACAAAGGTTTCTATCCATACTGGCCGTCCAGGTGTACTCATTGGACGCTCTGGCCAAAACATCGAAAAACTAACTGGTGCTGTTAAAAAGATTACTCCCGGCAAAGTAGAGGTAGAAGTTATTGAGATTAGAAAACCGGATTTATCTGCTAGCCTGGTTGCTCAGAACATTGGAGGACAAATCAGCCGTCGCGTTGCCTACCGTCGCGCCGTCAAAATGGCAATACAAAAAGTGATGCAGGCCGGGGCACTGGGCGTGAAAGTATCTGTCGCGGGACGTTTAAATGGCGCAGAAATTGCCCGAACAGAAAAGTTTGCGGAAGGATCAATTCCTCTCTCAACACTGAAGGCAAATATTGATTTTTCAGTTTTTCACGCCATAACAACATATGGAACAGTCGGCGTAAAAGTTTGGATATTGAACAAAGCGGAGAGTGAAAATGTTAATTCCTAAAAAACTTAAACACAGAAAACATTTTCGGGGAAACCGTAAGGGAGTTAGTACCCGTCTTAATAAAATTTCTTTTGGCGCATACGGGCTAAGAGCGCTTTCTCGTGGCTCAATCACCTCGCGCCAAATTGAGGCTGCCCGACGGGCAATGACTCGCTACATGAAAAGAGGAGGCAAAGTGTGGATCCGCATATTCCCCGATCGAGTAGTAACCACCACTCCGGCAGAAGTTGGGATGGGAGGAGGAAAGGGATCTCCAGATCATTTTGTGGCAACGGTTAAGCCTGGTACTTTTATGTTTGAAATAGATGGTGTCACTACAGATGTTGCGAGAGAGGCAATGCGCCTTGCGTCACACAAGCTACCCGTGCGTTGTGTGTTTGTAGTCAAAGAAGGTGAAAATGAAAATTAAAGAATATAATGTAAAATTCCACAAGGCGACCGTAGCCGAAGTTGAAAAAGAAATAATTACCCTTGAAAATAAGGTCGCGAGCTTGATTTTTGACCATATTGGAGGTAAAATTAAGAACGTGCGCGAAGCGAAAAAAATTCGTCGTGATATTGCACGCCTTAAAACTATCCTTAAAGAAAGAAAAAATGGCTAAGATTATTGCTGTAGTGGAAAAAGTATCGCCCAAAACAATTGTCGCAACACGAACAATTCTTAAGAGGCATAAATTGTACGGCAAACAATTTCGCGTAAGCAAGAAATTCATTGTTCACGACCCCCAAAATAGCGCTCACGTGAACGATATAGTTGAGATAAACGATACAAAGCCTGTTTCTAAAAGAAAAAAATGGCAAGTGGTAGAAATAATAAAGAAAGCTTAAAATGATTCAGCCAGGAACAAAATTACAAGTCGCCGATAATACAGGAGCAAAAAGCGTTGCTTGCATTAAGGTAATTGGCGGAGCTAAACCAGCTGGTGCCACCCTTGGTGACATTATTGTTGCGTCTGTTAAATCTGCAGCTCCTCGAGGCACGGTGAAAAAGAAAGAAGTGGTCAAAGCAACTATCGTACGCCAGGTAAAGCCAACAAGACGAGCTGACGGCACCGTTGTAAGATTCGATGAAAATGCTGTTGTGATAATTGCCGACGATAAAACACCACGCGGAACACGTATCTTTGGTCCGGTTGCGCGAGAAATACGTGATGCAGGCTACAAAAAAATAATTTCTCTTGCTCCAGAGGTTTTATGAAAATTAAAAAAGGCGACACAGTTAAGATGCTATCTGGCAATAATCGCAACAAAACGGGCGAAGTACTTTTGGTTATGCCAGGAAAAAACAAAGCAATTGTAAAAGGTATTAACGTTGTTAAGAAGCATCTCAAAGCAAAAGCACAAACTGTGCGTGGAGGAATTGTTGATAAGACGTTACCTGTTAATATTTCTAATATCCAGATAATCTGCCCTAACTGCGCAAAGCCAACGCGCGTTTCATATTCCACTAATAAAAAAAACAAAGCAAGATTCTGTAAAAAATGTAAAAAGAGCTTTAAATGATTAATATAAAAGATATCAACAAAAAGGTTGCTACCGACTTGGGGGTAAAGAACCCCATGGCCTTGCCTCGCTTGGAAAAGGTAGTTATTAATGTTGGCGCGGGAATGGCAACAAAAGACGAATCTTACCTGAAAGAAGTTATTGACACTTTAACGGTAATTAGCGGACAAAAACCCGTCGTGACTCGCGCAAAAAAGGCAATTGCCGGATTTAAAATAAGAGAAAATGATAAAGTTGGTGCGATGGTCACACTGCGCGGACAAAGAATGTTAAATTTTGTAGAAAGACTTGTTGCCATAACTTTACCACGTATTAGAGATTTTAAAGGCTTAAGCTTAAAACATTTTGATAAACAAGGAAACTATACCGTTGCCCTTAAAGAACAAATTATTTTCCCAGAGATCGCTTATGATAAAATTAAGCACAATCATGGTATGCAAATAAATTTTCGCATCAACAATTCAGACAGAAACAAAAGCAAAGTGTTGTTAACTGCTTTTGGGATGCCATTTGTGCGAGAAAATAAGGAGAATAATGGCTAAAAAATCAATGATCGCGCGTGCCGAGAGAAAACCAAAATTTTCTAGCCGCATAGTAAGAAGATGCCAGAAGTGTGGCCGTCCCCACGGTTATTTACGCCAGTTTGGCTTGTGTCGTATATGTTTTAGAGAATTAGCCAGCGAAGGTAAAATACCAGGAGTAACAAAATCATCATGGTAACAGATCCAATTGCGAATATGTTAACTGCTATTAAAAACGCCAAGGCGGTTGGTCGCCATGACGTGGTTTCGCAGTATTCAAAAAATAAGGAAGCGATCGCTCATATTCTTTTGTCTAAAGGCTACCTAGAAAATGTTGACATAACAGAGAAAGATAATAAAAAAGTATTGTCACTTACACTCGGAGAAAAACCGATTTTTCACATGCGTCGCGTAAGCAAGCCTGGCAATCGTATTTATCGTGGCGCTCGCCTTCTTCCTCGTCCTCTTAGGGGACGGGGTCTCCTCATTGTCTCGACGAGCAAAGGCGTTATTACTGGATCGCAAGCAGCAAAAGAAGGCGTAGGCGGTGAAATTATTTGTGAGGTTTATTAAAATGAGCAGAATCGGTAAATTACCAATCATTATCCCCGAAAGCGTAACGGTCGACATATCTGGACAGACTGTTGCTGTAACTGGGCCGAAAGGAACTATCTCCTACGACCTTCACGACTTTATGTCTGTGAAGATTGAAGATGGCCGCATTATCGTTGCCCCTAAGGGTAATACACGCCTTCATAAGAGCTTATATGGCCTCACAAGAACTCTTATTAATAATCTTGTAATAGGAGTAACAGAAGGTTTTACCAAACAGTTAGAGATGAAGGGTGTTGGCTATAAAGCAGAGGTCAAGGAAAGAAAATTAATTTTGAGCCTGGGCTTCTCCCACCCGGTAGAGCATGAAATACCTGAAGGCATAGAAATTGAAGTAAAAAAGAATACCATAGTTATAAGTGGCATCGACAAACAGCTAGTAGGCGAAGTTGCCGCACAAATTCGTCGTTATCGTCTTCCCGAGCCTTATAAGGGAAAAGGTATTCGCTATAGCAATGAAGTAGTTAGAAGAAAAGCGGGCAAAGCGGCAAAAGCGGCCGAAGGCGGAGGAGCGAAATAATGAAAATCAGTAATCGTAACAAGCTAAGACAAATTCGGGCGGGCCGTTCGAAAACGAAGATTATTCGCACTGCCAATCGTCCAAGATTAGTGGCCTATAAAAGCGCGCGCTATATCGAAATGCAGTTAATAGACGACGTTAAACAAAATACACTGATTGGCGTTACAACAAAAGCAAAAGAAGCAAGGTCTCTCCCTGCACAGGAAAGAATTAATTGGCTTGCACGAAAAATTAGTGCTTATATGAAAAAGAACAATATTAAAGCCCTCAAATTTGACCGCAGTGGCTACCCATATACCGGTAATATTAAAAAAGTAATTGAATCAATTCGAGAAAAAGGGATTACGATATGAGAAATACAGGGAGAAGAGAAAAAGTTACTCGGCCTAAAAGCGACATGATCGAAAAGGTAATTCAGATCGATCGTGTTTCCCGCACGGTAAAGGGTGGACGTCGTATCCGCTTTAGAGCGCTGGTAGTTATTGGCGACGGTAAAGGGAAAGTTGGCATCGGAGTAGGTAAGGCGGGAGATGTAAGCCTTGCAATTAGCAAGGCAAACGCGAAAGCAAGAAGAAAAATGTGTGCAGTGACAATCATTAATGAAACAATTCCTTATGAGGTTACGCATGTTAGCGGAAGTGCGAGAATACACTTGAAGCCTGCTCCTAAAGGTACATCTGTTATTGCAGGGGGCACAGTAAGGGCGATTATTGAAGCTGTGGGCATTCGCAACATTGTCGCAAAATCACTCGGTTCTGCCAATAAGCACAATATCGCTCAGGCAACACTTGGTGCTTTGCAGTCCCTAAACAAACTACATACCTTATATAGCTTAAAGGAAACAGTAAAAGAGGATAAGAAAAAAGATGTTAAACAAACTGCCAAAAATAGTTAAAGAGCGTAAGCGCGCAGGACGTGGCATCGCAGCAGGCCTTGGTAAGACCGCTGGCCGTGGTACAAAGGGGCAAAAATCGCGCTCCGGGCGTGGTGTTGCTGCCCGTTTTGAGGGTGGGCAATCACCACTTTTTGCCCGTCTACCAAAGCTAAAAGGTCCTTCCCGTAGAAGGCACGACAAAAAAGCGCTGAAAAAGAAAGATAATGCAACCACTTAAATCACTCAATCTTATTTTTTTAAATAAGGATTTGCGTAAGCGCATTCTTGTAACATTAGGATTGATTGTAGTTTTTCGTGCCATCGCCCAAATTCCTCTTCCCGGTGTTGACATAGCTGGATTACGCATGTTCTTCGAGCAAAACCAAATGTTTGGTCTTTTAGATATGTTTTCAGGTGGGGCAGTGGGCCGTTTTTCGCTTGCTCTGCTTGGGGTGGGACCCTATATTACCGCATCTATTGCTTTTCAATTACTCACCATGCTTATCCCCCAGCTTGAAGCTCTCCAAAAAGAAGGGGAGTATGGGAGACGTAAAATCAACCAATACACCCGGCTTGCCTCTGTTCCTCTTGCTTTCATAGAAGGATATGGCCTCATCAAACTCCTGGCAAGTCAAAACGTTGTTAAAATAGAAAACAACTGGGACATGTTTATTGTTTTGAGCGTAGCTGCGGCCAGTAGCGTACTTTTAATGTGGCTAGGTGAAATAATTAGTGAAAAAGGGATTGGAAATGGTGTATCGATGATTATCGCGATTGGCATCATTGCCGGCTTACCACAAAGTATACAAAACCTAACACAAGTAGTTGCAGGCAACCCCACGCAGATCTTCATGGCAAGCTTATACGGCCTAATCATAATAGCGATGATCGTTGTAATAATTTGGGTAACGCTTGCAGAAAGAAGAATTCCGGTTACATATGCGCGCCGCGTTGCCTCTTCGCGCTCCGCAACAAACGTTGAATCTTATCTACCTATCAAGATTAATGCTGCCGGCGTAATTCCTATTATTTTCGCCACCAGCATTTTAGTGATTCCAGGATTTTTGGCGCAACTATTTGCAGATGCACGCTCGGATTGGTTACGTTCAGCGGCAAATACCGTCAATTCACTCATTAATAATAACTATGTTTACGCCTCTCTCTTTTTTGTCTTAATAGTGACGTTTACTTTTTTCTATGTATCAATTATCGTTAAGCCACAACAGATCGCAGAGAATTTACAGAAACAAGGAAGTTTCGTTCCCGGCGTAAGGCCAGGCAAAGAGACTGCAAGCTACATTCACACTATTCTTTATAGAATCACGTCCACTGGTGCGCTCTTTTTAGCGCTTGTGGCAATTATCCCTTATTTATTACAAGCAAGCACGCCCGAATTTAGGACAATTGCATTAGGTGGAACTGGAATCCTTATTATCGTTGCAGTTGCCATTGAAGTAATGAACCAAATTAAGTCTCAAATGGCAACACAAACATACGATAAGTTTATTTAGCATGAGTAAAAAAAATAAGCGCCTTATTAGCTACTTGCTTGCTGTCTCACTCGTTGTTTTAGTCGCTTTTCTTTATATCCACAATGGAGGGGCAACACCACGTGAAGACAATGTTAAAGAAATTGATCTCGCTGTTTCAGAAATTAGCGCTTTAAAGCAAAATGAAATAGAAGGTACTTTGGTTTACATCAACAGTAATTCACTCTTCCATTTGAACCTTGCCACTAGCGAAAATAAAAAAATAGTGAATGACGTGGGAGGCACTACGTCGCCTAGTAGTGAAAATGGCACGTTTTTCTCTCTCGACAAGCAAGAAGTTTACCTTGTTAATAGAATAGGCGAAACACAAGAAACTACTTTTGATATTAGCGACGGCGTAGTACCTCTACTAAGCCCTAGCGGTGAGGAAGCAGCACTTATAACATTTTCTAATGCGGAACGCGATTTCGGCTACAAACTAGCGCTGACATCAGCTAGTGGTCAGCACATCGGCAGTATTGCCAACACAAGCAGTAAAATCACGTCCGTGAGCTGGAAAGATAACGAAAACCTCATTTACTGTTTAGAGAAAGAAAATGGAAGTGAAATATGGGAAGCCAATAAAAATGGCACCGCTAGCAAAATTATTAAAAAAGAAAGTGGTTACGTTCGAGAGCTTGTTGCAACAGGAAATATCATTGCCTATACAGTGTCAAAAAATGCGGGTGACAATACAGAAAAAGGAATAAAAATGATTAAAGAAAATGAGCACTACAACCTCTCGCAGACTCCTGCTGATATTAAAAATCTCCGCATATCAAACGATGGCAATTACCTCGTCTTTTTAAGCAATAGACAGCCTATTATATATTCTTTACTCTTAGATCAACTCATCAACACAAACGTTAATGCCTCCGCGGTAATTGGAATTATAAAATGATAAAAGTGAAAAATGCGATTGAAATTGAGCGAATGCGTAGCGCCGGTAAAATACTGGCTACAATCTTGAAAGAGCTAAGTTCTGCGGTTAAACCAGGAGTAACAACCTATGAGTTAGACGCCTTAGCAACTGATCTCTGTAAAAAACATAGGGTTAAACCCGCTTTTCTCGGTTTTAACGGTTACCCCGCAACGCTCTGCGCTTCAACTAATGAAGTTGTTGTGCACGGTATACCCAACAAGAAAAAATTGATACAAGGGGATATCGTCGGTTTAGACATGGGAGTAAAACACAACGGTTATTATGCTGACTCCGCACTCACAGTTCCTGTTGGGAAAATTAACAAAGACGCAGAAAAATTAATAGAGCTTACCAAAAAATCCTTATATTTAGCAATTAAAGAGCTAAAGCACGGTTCTCATGTGGGCGACATTGGTGCGACAGTTTCTCACTTGGCACAAGCCCACAGTTTAGCGGTGGTAAGAGACCTTACTGGCCACGGCATTGGGAAAAAACTGCAGGAGGAGCCGAGTATTCCTAATTATGGTACATATGGTAAAGGAGCACCCTTAGAGGCAGGTATGACTATTGCCATCGAGCCCATGCTCACGTTAGGATCGCCAGAAATTGTAATTGACCGTAATGATGGCTGGACAATTCGTACTCAAGACAAATCGCTTTCAGCACATTTTGAACACACAGTACTTATTACCAAATCAGGGTGTGAAATTTTAACTAAACTGTAAAATTAATCAGGTGTTGACTTTTGGTGTTATTTATGCTAAAATTTTTCATGTGGATAAGTTGTGGAAGGTTATATAAATGAGTAAAGAAATGGTTGAGCTGGAAGGCACTGTGACTGAAGCATTGCCTAGTGCTATGTTTCGTGTTGCACTCCAAAGCGGGCAAGAGATTCTTGCTCATCTGTCTGGTAAAATGCGCATGAATTACATAAAGGTTGTTCCAGGCGACAGAGTAAAGCTAGAAATGAGCCCTTACGATTTAACAAAAGCGCGTATCACTCATAGATTAAACATCAATCAAGGATAGCCATGAAAGTTCGAGCATCTGTTAAAAAAATATGTGATAAATGTCAAATTATCCGCAGGCGAGGAAAAACTGGTATTCCTAAAAAAATAGTGAAGTGCGTTAACCCACGCCACAAGCAAAGACAAGGATAAAGATGGCTCGCATTGTAGGTATTAATTTAGACCCTAATAAGCCTATCAGCTCTGCGCTGACCGCAATTTATGGTATCGGAAGAAGCACGGCGAATAATATTCTTGAAAGTATCGAGCTCAAGCCCAACACAAAGACAAAAGATATTTCAGCGTCAGATGTGGAAAAAATAAGAGCAGCAATAGAAGCACATAAGGTAGAAGGTGACTTAAGAGTAGAAGTAATACAAAATATTAAACGCCTCAAAGAAATTGGCGCCTACCGAGGAGTGAGGCACGCTCGTAATTTGCCTGTTCACGGCCAGCGCACAAAAACAAATGCGCGTACAAAGCGTGGCAAGAAGGTGACTGTTGGTAGTGGCCGTAAGAAAGCTGCGGAGAAAACCTAATGGCTAATGTTTCTGTAAACAAAAAACGCGCGGTTTTACGCGCCAGACGAAAAAAAGTCAATAAGACCGTTAAAGCAGGAAATATTTACGTCCGTTCCACTTTTAATAATGTCAATATTACTGTTACTGACAATAGTGGCAATGTTATTGCATGGGCAAGCGCCGGCAGTGTAGGTTTTAAGGGCACAAAAAAATCAACACCGTTTGCGGCTACACAAACTGCCAAAACAGTAATCGAGAAAATAAAAGAAATGGGTTTTGAGGAAGGACAAATTACGGTTAATGGTGTCGGGAATGGGAGAGAGGCAGCAGTACGAGCGTTTGCAGGAAGTGGTATTAACGTTACAAGCTTAAAGGACACAACACCGGTTCCTCACAACGGGTGTCGCCCCAAAAAACCACGAAGAGTATAACGGAGTAAGATATTATGTCACAGCCGGTAAAATCAGTATCTAAGCTATCACGTTCCGTCGGCGAAAACCTTTTTCTCAAAGGAGAGAGAGACGAGGGACAAAAAAATGTTATGACGCGCCGTCCCTATGGCCCTGGCCAGCACGGTCAATCACGTCGTGGCAAGCCTTCCGACTACGCCCGACAGCTTAAAGAGAAACAAAAAATTCGCTATACCTACTATATTTCCGAGAAACAATTAAGAAGAATCTTTGAGCTTGCAAACCGTTCTAAGAAAAACACCGGTGAGCGACTTCTCCAGCTACTTGAGCTCAGAGCAGACAACATCCTTTATCGCGCGGGTTTTGCGGAGAGCCGCCGTCAGGCAAGGCAACTCATATCTCATGGCCACATATTAATTGATAACAAAAAAACAAAGACCCCTTCATACATAATGGCAGAGGGGCAAACCATTGAAGCAAAAAAAACAGTAGAGCGTGAATCCGCTCGCAAAAAAGCGACTGTTCCTGCATGGCTTGAAGCATCCGAGCAAAACAAGAAAGCCAAAGTAGTGGCAACACCTTCGCGAGAGCAAATTCAAACCACTATCGAAGAACAGTTGGTCGTTGAATATTATTCACGATTAACATAAAAAGAGGAGAGATATGTATTTATTACCTGAAACTGAATTAGTAAAATTAAGCACGAAAAGTAGCGAGCAAAATGCCGCGACATTTGTTATTGAGCCATTAAGCCCAGGGTATGGAGTTACAGTTGGCAACGCGCTACGGCGAGTAATGCTTGCATCGTTAGAAGGAAGCGCCGTAAGCTCAGTAAAAATAGACGGCGTGAACCACGAGTTTACCACAGTTGAAAATATGCGTGAGGATATTGTCGAATTTATTCTCAACATTAAGGGCCTGCCAGTCAGGCTTGAGGGAGATGATCCCGTTACTATTTCTCTTGACGTTAGTGGCCCAAAGGAGGTTAAGGCTAAAGACATAAAAACAGTATCTGATGTTATGATTATTGACCCCGATTACCACATCGCAACGCTAGGCAAAGGTGGCAAATTAAAAGCCGACATTGTAATTGAAAAGGGGAGGGGCTTTGTAGCGAGTGAAAAGAAAACTGAAGAAAAAACCCCACTTGGGACAATAATGCTCGACAGTGCGTTCACACCAATTAGAAAAGTTCATTTTGAGGTGGAAAATACCCGTGTTGGCAGTATTACCAATTTTGACCGTCTCACCATCGACATAACAACTAATGGCAGTATTACTCCCTATGAGGCACTTAAGAACGCAAGCCAAATATTAATCGACCATTTCACGTTAATAAACACCGATTTGGCTGATACTATGCCCAACGAGAAGCCAGCCAAGAAAAAAAGTAAAACAAGCAAAACTAAATCAAAAAAGTAAGAAAAGATGAAAACGTTCAAGCTCGGCAGAAAGAAAGCGCATCGTATTTTGCTAATCCGAAATTTAGCAGCTTCTTTGGTGGTACACGAAAGAATTGTCACAACAACGTCCAAAGCAAAATTCGTACAAAGTTATATCGAAAGAATTATTAGCCGCGCGAAAAAAGAGAACGACTTGAATGGCTATAAGACTGCACTTACTATGCTTGGTGGAGCTGAAAAACCAGCAAAAAAAGTCATCGAAATATTAAAGAAAAATTTCGCCAACACTCAATCCGGTTTTACTCGAATAATAAAAACTGCCAACCGCAAGGGCGATAACGCCCCTATGGCAATTATAGAGCTTACTAAAAAAACAGAAGATTTACTGAAAAAAACGGCACACAATAAGGACGAGAAGAAAGTACCGGATGCACCAAAGGAAGAAAAAAAGAAAATTGTAAAAAAAGTTGAGAATAAGAAATAATCATGCCTACACGTACAACTCATAAAATAGATGCAAGTGGCAAAGTTCTTGGGAGACTATCCGTAGAAATAGCCAACCTTTTACGAGGAAAAAATAAAGTTGATTTTTCCTTAAATATTGACAATGGTGACCAGGTTGTCGTTTTTAACAGCGATAACATAAAAATTACTGGACGCAAAATTGAAACAAAAAAATACTATCGTCATAGTGGCTACCTTGGCAATCTCAAGGAGAAAAGCTATACGCAAGTTCCCAGCGACAAAATTCTTTATCTCTCCGTAAGGGGAATGCTCCCCGATAACAAGCTAAGACAACGCTGGTTGAAACGCCTAAAAATCTATAAGAATGAAATACCACAATTAATTAAAAAATGATTATGGCTAAAGAAATAAAAACCTATCATGGGGTTGGCCGTCGCAAATCGGCAATTGCGCGAGTAAGCTTGGTGCCAGGAAAGGGCACTATAGATGTTCATAGCTGGACGTTACCCAAAGAAAATGAAAAATACGTTCGTGAACCACTTGTTTTGACTGAAAAAAACAAGGAATACGATATTAGCGCCACTATTATCGGGGGAGGGGTCTCCAGCCGTCTTACCGCCCTAAGACTCGGCATTGCGCGCGCCTTGATACAGGCTGATCCTGAATTAAAAACTATATTGCGAAAATCTGGCTTATTGACCAGAGACGATCGTGAAAAAGAACGAAAAAAACCAGGACTAAGAAGAGCAAGGCGCGCTCCGCAGTGGGCAAAGCGCTAAAAAATTTGAGTGGTTGCCTTATTTTTGCTATAATGTGTCTGTGCCTAAACCATATAGTCGAAAAGAACGTATCGAGGAAGAGTTAGCCCACAACGCTACCTCATTTCTTCATAAGGAGGCATCGGAAAACCTTGGCTTAATTAGCTGCACCCGTGTTAAAATGGCATCCGATTTTTCAAACGCGCTTTTCTTCATAAGTTTCTATCCTCCGCTTAAAGAAGGAGTAGCTGTAAAAGACGTACTTGCCCCTTATCTTTACGACCTCAAGCATTATCTGGTTGAAAGAGTACCTATGCGCAAAATTCCGAAAATATCTTTTTCAATAGATAAAAGTGTAGAAGAAGTTGCAAGAATAGACAAAATTATTGACTCATTATGAAACACTATAAGATTCTATTTGCAGTATTTTCCGCCACGTTGCTCTCGTTCGCTGGGTGGTTTACGATCTTACAGACAATCGACCCCTTTAGTACCGATCAGTTTAGTAGAGCGATGTTCTACGTTTTCGCTTTGTTTTTTATATGGGGTATCCTCGCAATGTTCTTTTTTTACGTGCGCAAAAATAAAGATCGCAACAAGCAACTGAATATCCTTTTATCTTCAATAAGACAAGGGCTGATTATCAGTATCGGCATTATTGGCCTTGTACTGTTAAGAACTATCGACGTATTAAACCTATTGAGTGCGAGCGTTTATGTTATTGCGTTAATTTTAATTGAGTTTTACTATAACTCCAAAAAGCCTAATTATGTCTAAACTACCAATGGGTCACATTCATCCTACTAGCCAGCTCGTAAGTCGCGCGATTTACGCAATGGAAAAAATTGGCTTTCACGTGGTAACAGGGCCTGAAATAACAACTGAAAAGCTCAACTTTGACGTTCTAAGGATTCCTAAAGACCACCCAGCTCGTGACACCCAAGACACATTCTGGACAAAAGACAAAAGAGTACTGCGAACACATACGTCTGCAATGCAGATTCCAGCTATGGCCCAAAAGAAACCGCCTGTCCGTATTTTAATTCCAGGCAGAGTTTTCCGCAACGAAGCCACTGACGCTACCCATGAGGCGGTCTTGCACCAGCTAGAAGGGTTTGTAATAGAAAAAAATATTACTATGGCCAACCTTATATGGACGCTTAATTATTTGTTAAAAGAATTGCTGGGCAAAGACATTGAAACTAAGTTCTTCCCCCATAACTACCCATTTGTTGAGCCAGGTATGGACGTCATGATAAAGTGGCATGGGCAATGGCTTGAGGTACTGGGAAGCGGTATGATCCACCCTGAGGTATTAGCAAATATGGGAGTAGAGAGCGAAAAGTGGCAAGGCTTTGCTTTTGGTATGGGGCTTGATAGGCTTATGATGCTGGAACGAGGGGTAGACGACATCCGTTGGAGCCTAAGCGGTGACTTAAGGTTTTTAAAACAATTTTAATTTTATTATGATTTTACCAATTGAATGGCTTAAAGATTTTTGCAAAACAGAGAAGAAAAGCTCCGAAATTGCTGATATTTTTCATTCGATTGGCTTTACCCCCGACAAGATCACTGATGATTATTTAGACCTAGAAATTACCCCAAACCGTGGCGACACAGTAAGTGTTTATGGTCTCGCACGCGAAATAAATGCTTTCCTTAATCAAACTACCACTCCTTACAGCAAACCTTCAGGTTTTATAGAAGAGGAAGATGATATCGTCTTTTTCAATAGCGAAACAGCAAGAACGAATGTGCCTGTTTATGCTTATTTTGTTGCCGAAGGGCCAACACCAAAAAAATCACCCTCGCTTATTGCAGAAAGATTAAAACAAATTAATATTAACCCTAAAAATAATATTGTCGATCTCACTAACTACTTAATGCATGAATACGGCCTGCCACTTCACGCCTTTGATTTGGAAAAAGTAAATAGGCTAGAGATTGGTTTTGGACAACATGGCGAAAAAGCAATTTTACTTGGCGATACTGAAATAGAGATAAAAGAAGAGAATTTGGTTGCCCGCAGTAAAAATACCATAGTAGATTTAGTAGGAATAAGTGGCTGTGTCAATTCTTCTGTTACTCAAACAACATCGAAAATCTTGATACAAGCCGCCATTTTTACGCCAGCGGTTATTCGTAAAAGCGCAAAAACTGCAGGCGTTCAAACACCCGCTTCTTATCGCTACGAGCGAGGGGTTGACCCGCAAGCACCAATTTATGCTCTGGAAAAAGCAGCCCAGACCCTAGAGAATTGGGGCTACCGTATTCAAAGAAAAAAAATTCTTATTCAAAAACCAATTCAAGAAAATATTATTTCGTTTGACTATAGCTTGATTCCTGCCATTACTGGCGCAAATATTAGCGAAACAATGTCGCGCAATATCTTAGCCCGTCTTGGCTTCAAGCTTTCAGGAAAAGAAGTCATTGTGCCCTCGTGGCGCGTACACGACGTTAAAAGCCCCGTCGATATCGCAGAAGAAGTGGCACGCATTTACGGCTATCATCATATTACGCCCAATGCGCTATCAAGCAATTTTGCAATACATACACAAGGCGAGGAAGGGAACACTAACAGACTGATAACCACTCTAGCTGAAATGGGATTAACGGAGGTTAAAAGCACATCGTTTATTAGCAAAAAAGAAGTTCGCGCTTTCGCTTTAAATGAAAAAGATCTTGTTGAGATAGAAAAGCCTTTATCAGCCGAATATATCTACATGCGTCCATTGCTTGCACCGAAAATGTTCGAAGCGGTGTCTAAAAATCCCTGGTATGATCAATTTACAATTTTTGAAGTCGGTAGCGTCTTTACAAATGGCGAAGAAGTTATAAATCTTGCTGCCGCCTCAACTAGCAAAAACCATCGCTTAGGGGAAATATTCCCACCGTCTAGTGTTGTAAGAATAACCCCCGACACAAAAACATCTCAGCTTTATAAAATTAAAAGATCTTTTTTCTTCGCGGAAATACCCATCGAAAAAATTTCTCTTTCATTAGCATCAAACAGGATGCCTACCACTAACAATAGATACAGGGCTATATCAAAATATCCACCTGTTGTACGCGATATATCTTTTTTGATTGAAAGCAAAATAGCAATTGGGACAATATTGGATGACGTCAGCTCATTAGATAATTCTATCTTAATTGTTGAGCCCCTTGATGAATTTGAAAGCCCCAAGTTCGAAGGAAGAAAAAGCATGACTTTAAGGATCACTTACCAAAAGCCAGACAATACACTGACCGCAGAAGAGGCAGATACGAGACACGATAAACTACGAGACCACTTAACAAAAAAATATCAAGTTTCTATCCGTGAATAATAAACCGCCTAAGTATATATTAATTGTTTTTCTTGCGATATTGGCAATGACAGGTTTTGGCATCGGGCAACAAATTTATAAACCAAAACTTAACGCTAGTAATATCAACGCTCTAGCAATAGATGCAAACAATCTTGGTGTCGCTCCCATTCCTCGGATCAAAGACATCTCCCAAGAACCGAAAACCAAAGCGAAAAATATCATCCTTATCGATGCCGACTCTAAACATCTTATGTTTGGGCTGGGTGCTCGTGAGAAGGTGCAAATTGCAAGCATCACAAAAGTAATGACAGCACTCGTTGTTTACGAACAAAAAAATCTTGATGAGGTCGTAACGATCGAAGCATCCGACTCCAATGTCATCGGCTCTAAAATTGGTATAAAAAGTGGAGATCGTATGAAAATAGGGGAGCTACTAAGGGCACTGCTCATAAAATCAGGAAACGATACGGCAAAGGCGCTTGCACGTATTACCACAGGGAGCGAGGAGGCATTTGTGGAGTTAATGAACGAGAAGGCTCACTCTATCGGCCTTAATGATACACACTACATGGACCCGCATGGATTAAGCGCAGAGGCCTATTCCACACCATTCGATCAGGCCATTTTATTTTCCTACGTTCTTAAGATCGATAAGTTAAAAGAAATTATGAGCACCGATAAGACTGTGATAAAAAATGAAGACGGAGTTGAATACGAGCTCGAAAACTCTAATCGGCTGATCACTGATAAACTGAAATATGAGGGCGCAATTGCAGGTAAAACTGGCTTTACGTTTGAGGCAGGACATTCTTTGGTAGCTGCTGCAAATAGAAATGGACACACCCTCATCTCTGTAGTATTAAACACAATCAGCAATACGAACGAAGCTAGTGCGCAAGAAACAGCAAAGCTTTTGGACTGGGGTTTCGATAATTTCGTTTGGGAATAAAATACAGCATTTTTTTGTACTTGACGAACGTACATTAACTTAATAGTATATAACTACATAATATAAAAAAGGTGGTTATATGATTACTCCGTCCATTGAAGTTCTTATATATATTGAGCATAACGGTGAGGTTAAGGAAAGCGACCTAAAAAAATGGCGTGAACCTAGTTTAGGTGGCGTTATCGGAAGGTTAG
>JAGOOF010000035.1 GCA_017992655.1 Patescibacteria group bacterium | reverse complement strand
CTTTTAATGACTGCACATTATCTTAAAGAGCCAATTCTTTACGTGACGGCAGAGGAATCTTTAGAACAAATTAAAGACAGATCCTTACGTATCAAACCGGCTGGTAGCAACGTATTGTATTTAGCGCAAACAAACTTTGCAACCATATTAGCCACGGTGGAAAAAGTAAAGCCAAAAGCAGTAGTAATAGATTCAATCCAAACAATTTTTGACCCTTCTTTCACTTCGAGCGCGGGGAGCTTGGTGCAAGTTCGTGAAATTGCATTGGGTTTGCAAAAATATGCAAAAGCAAGTGGTATTAGCTTTATTATTGTTGGCCACGTTACCAAAGAGGGAAATATCGCCGGGCCAAAAATATTAGAGCATATTGTCGATGGTGTTTTTTATATGGAAGTGGAAAGCGACGATTTGCGCCTCTTGCGTTCCGCAAAAAATCGTTTTGGCTCAACGCAAGAAGTGGCGCTTTTGAAAATGGAAAAAGATGGTATTAAAGAAGTACAGCATCCGGAAAAGGCATTTTTAGAGCAGAGGCAAAAAAACTTGCCTGGCTCGGTAATAACGGCGGTAATAGAAGGAACGAGGGCACTTTTGGTGGAAATACAAGCGTTGGTGGTGCCCACGATCTTTGGCTATCCTCGCCGATCTGCAGTGGGTATTCATCCCCAGCGTCTTGAATTGATACTGGCTGTTTTAGAAAGAAGGGCGAAAGTGAGTTTACGCAATTTTGACGTATTTGTAAAGGCAACAGCAGGCTTTGTTGCAAAAGAGGCGAGTGTGGACTTAGCTATAGCTCTTGCGCTTGTAAGCGCTCATCGCGACAAAGTAGTTAGCTCCAATTGGTGTATTTTTGGTGAAGTGGGGTTGCTTGGTGAAGTAATTTTGCCCTCTGACGCACAGACAAGAAAAAAGGCGGCGGCAAGCTTGGGGTACAACCAATTTGTAAACAGTAAAAACATCGACGAAGCAATTAAGGAAATTCTTTCTAGCGCTAAGAAAAGTGGCTAAAGCGGTGGCGCTTTCGCTAACTTATCCACAGTTGGATTATTACAATTGTATTAGGGGAGGTATAATGGACTTAATAAAATATTAGGAGGAAGATGAAGGCTAAATCGACAAAAGTTCTTATTGTTGTGGCCGTTGTTTTACTTGTTGTAGCAGGTACAGTGTTTGCATTAAATAAATATGGCAAAATAGGCGCCTCAATGTTGAATTACCCTGACGGAGGAGAAAAAATAGAGTATGATAAAAAAAATATTCTCTCCTCATTAGGCAACGAATGGTATTTTGACGAGAATACTCATGGCAATGTTAACTATGGTTTGCTAGATGTAATTAGCGATTCACTTAAGATTTCGCAAATTTCACTAGCAGGAACCTATGCTTTGGCACGTGGGTCAGATGGCTATGCGTATGTACTTGGGCAAAACTTGGCCGTTAATTTTCCAATTATTGGTTACGCTGAATTTACATGTACTTCGCCTCGTAAAATTAGCGACATGAAGGTTGGAATGGTTGCTGCGGGGGGGCGTCATGCTCTTGTTACTAATGCCGATAATTCAAAAATATACAGTTGGGGCATTAACGAACAGGGTCAATTGGGTAATGGTGTAAACAAGGATTCAGCTAGCATCATTGGTGTAAAAAACCTTACTAATATTAAATTTATTGCCGCCGGTGATAATTCTAGCTATGCAATAACCGCAGATGGAGTTTATGCATGGGGCGATAACAGCTATGGGCAGCTAGGCACAGGTACGATTAGTGCTGGGTCCAACACGCCAATTAAGGTAAAATTACCAACGGATAAGACTTTTACAAGAATTGACTCAACTGCCAATTATCAAATCGCTCACAGTACAGATGGTATGGTTTACACCTGGAGTAAAGAGAATCCAACCCCAACAAAAGTTGCGGGGCTAGGTAAAATGTACGATGTTAAGGCGGGCCAGGGGTTTTATCTTGGGCTCGACGGCAAAGGACAAGTTTGGATTTGGGGGAACACAACGCCCTTTTCCAGTAGCGGAAGCAAAACCATTGTAGAAAAGCCTGTCAGGTTTATGGATACAATAGGTATTAAACTAATGGATGCTGGGGCATCTTTCGTATTACTTGTCGATAAAAATAAGCAGGCGTTCGTGGTTGGAGAAAGTACGTCGATATACCGTGATGTGGAATACATCCCGCACAAAGATAAACTTTCCCAATTATTTGTAAATAACATTGCTGCTTGCAAAGGGGACTGTATTGGCTGGTTTCGGTTTGCTCCTATAGAAGAAGTTAGTTTGATATCCGCTGGCCCCTATGGTGCACTCTTATTCGGCTCGGTTAGAAATAAATGGAATTATGTCAACCGGTAATCAAGTATTACAAAATAGCAAAAACAAGGTGCCTAAGTGGGTATGGTGGGCTATCGCTTTTTTGGCGCTCGTAGCTGTGGTCTTGGTGTATCTTTTGTATGTGCAAAAAAATAAGGCTATAACAGTAACGCAACCGGAAGAGGAAGCGGTTAATGAAGAGTTAAAGCCGGCGCTTGAAACATTTAAAGACCCTTACACGGGCGTTGTACTTGACTATGACCCAGAGAAAGTAAGAGTAGTAGCAAACGACTATAGTGGCCAAGAAAATAGCTTTACGCAACAGGCGTTTGACCCCAATAAAGTTACAGTGTTCATTAATATGCTAGATGCAAAAAGAACGGTTTTTTCACCAGATCAAAACAACATTGCGGACTGGGTAGAAAAAGCGAATAGCGGAGAACTTAAAGATCTTTCTTATGTTAACAAAAACGGCATAACACTGTACAGGGAAAATAAAATTAACGACTGGAGCTATGAAAGAACTGGTTTCACCGCTGTGCGGGAAAATATGCTCATCACTATTACAACTAACACGCTTAGAAGAGCAAGCGGAGAAAATCCCAGTACTCTTAGCTCTGTAGAGTATTACGATATTTTTAAGGAAACAGTAGATACACTTAGGTTTGCAAAGGCGAGTGACTTTACCACCGCACAAAAAGATCTGGCGAAAGTTTTCCATTATTGCATTTATACCAATAAGTACCAAAATGGTGATGATATTGGCGAAAAAGACAGCCAATGTATTGCAATGAAAAGGCTATACGATAGTAGCGACATTGATGATAGGCGCAGTAGTGAAGCGTGCGACGGAGTAAAGGATGAAGATGTAACGGGAGACGGTGCAAAGGACAAAGTGATTAGTTTCTCTGCTTGTGGGTCTGGGAGCTCTTACCCGGCAGTGTATAGTGCGCACAACGGTTTTATCAATCATTATGTATTAGAATATCCGGAAGGGCGTTATCCAAATGTAAGGACAGAGAAATCATACCCCGATACTGGCCTCTCTCAATTTGCTGTTTTCGACGGTAAAGTCGTAGTGGCAGTGCCTGTCCACAGCGAGCAAGACGATTGCCATACTTGCGTAACAGGCGGAGTGGAGTTTATACAGTACAGTTTTAAAGGCAATGGTTTCGAAATAGCAAATTACAAATATGATCCCAACTATAAATGGGATTATGAAGAGCTAACACAAAATCCATTTTAGGTAAAAATGAAAGAGGGAGTACATGGAACAAAATAATAATTCATTGCCACAAACACCAAACCCAAGCGAAGCAAAGAAGTTCCCCAAATGGGCATGGCTTTTGGTTGTAGTGGGAGCTATGGCGTTTACTGCCCTTGGTTTTTGGCTTGCAAAAAATAGCTACCTGCAGGAGAATAAAACAGAAACCAGCGCTCCAGACGCTACTAGTACAAGCCCTGCTTCCACCGCTAGCCCAACCGACCCTTATTCTGGCTGGAAAACCTATACCAACAGCGAAATGGGTTTTTCCATAAAATATCCCGATGGATGGGGAGTGCGAGTTAAGCGTGACGCCGACCCGCTCGAGCTTAATATATTTGAAGGTACATGGGATTCAGATGCCCCCGATCTAGAACTGGTTGTTAATAATGCGGGTTTTGGTATCCATGCTTCTCCTGAAATAACATACGACATAGGTTGGGTAAATAATGCGATACAGGTAAGTAACAGGACGATCACTAAGCCAGTTGACGACGGGAGTGGCCCATCGCAGGAAGAAATATCAAAAGGCTTTATTGATTTTGAAACAGAAAATATGCCCGAGGGATTAAAAATTGGTGAAAATACTTATCTTTTTCTAGGCTGGGATATAGTAAACGCAACTGACGAAGAAACAGTACTCAACATCATTAAAAGCTTAAAAGTAACGAAATAGTAATAGTTCTCGTGTTTCGACAAGCTTAACACAGATTAAAAAAGGCCAGATGCCAGTGGCCTGTGCTAGCCGGTCGCTAGTGGCCGGTAGCCAGACGCAAATACAGGGGAGCGAATACAGCCGGACGCCGTGGCCAATATAAGCCAGATGCTAGTAGCCGGTAGCCAGAAGTAGTTCTCGGTGGTTACACCTCGAACGATAAAAACTTTACTGTTCGAACTGAGTGAGAATTAACCTTTCGACTGATGTGATACTAACGGTTTATAGCTTGCCCCGCTGAGCGGGGTTCTCGGTGGTTACACCTCGAACGATAAAACTTTACTGTTCGAACGAAGTGAGAACTACCACGTAAGTATCAAGATAGCGAAAATAGTTCTCGAGGATTATATCTCATTTCACTCGATACAGGCATCTCGGTTTCACTCGATACAGGCATCTCGGTTTCACTCGATACAGGCATCTCGGTTTCACTCGATACAGTCACCTCGAACAATAAGACTTTAACCAAAGTTTATTTCGATCAGAGGGAGAGGTTCCTCGAAAAAGCTAAGGCAGTGTAGTGAAGTTGTAAATAGAAGAGGTAATA
This sequence comes from Patescibacteria group bacterium, assembly GCA_017992655.1. Lineage (GTDB taxonomy): Bacteria > Patescibacteriota > UBA1384 > UBA1384 > UBA1384 > UBA1384. The sequence continues at coordinate 207 of JAGOOF010000035.1, read as the reverse complement.
GTCGAAGAGCCGGCCGTAGAGACAACCTGAAAGTGGTACTGTGTGGCGGGCGTAAGCCCTGTTAAAACTATTGAGTGCGAGGTGGAATTAACCGAGCTTGACTTGCTTAAATTAAGCGATGCGGGCGCTAAGCCGTAGCGAACAAAAGCGGTGGTGGGCAAAGACGTATTAAAGCTCACCATAGCGCTGTTTGAGGTAATATTAGAT
>JAGOOF010000034.1 GCA_017992655.1 Patescibacteria group bacterium | reverse complement strand
ATATTAGATGTAGTGATATTACTTTGGCTATGGCTTGATGCGGAAATGACTATGGTAGTACTCACCGATGCCGCTACTCCATTATTGTCGTAAACGGTAGCGGTTAAGGTATAGTCGGCGGGAGCAAAACCAGCAGTACTTAGGTTGGCAGAGTAAGGGGCGGAGGAGTCGTTCGCAGTTTGGTTGCCTAGGGTAAAAACAACCTCACGGATGCCGTTGCCGGCACTGGCGCTTGCGGAAACAGCCACCAGTGCTCCCGAGTTATAAGTTGTGCCTTTGGCGGGGGTAATAATGCTTATGGTTGGTTGTTTCCCGTCATAAGAGGTGTCTTGGTCTTGTGGCGGACGGCCAAAGAAGCCATTTGCTTCGGCCCAAGCACGCACTGGACCTTCCCAGTTGGGGTAGGTAGGACGTTCGGAATGTATATTTCGATACACTCTTTCTTCTATTAGCTCAGGCGGGGTCGAATCAGTTGCAAGCTGGCCATTTAAACGGTTTACTTTTACTACCACATTCACATCATCCCTTTTGGTGGGTACCTGCCACTGTGCAAAAATATCTTTTATTAGCTCTTGCGAATGTTCGGTTGGTAATTTATTAGAGAACTTCTCTACGGTTACTTCCTGAATACCACTTGGCCGTTCAAAGTCATTTTTTGGTAATTTAGAAAGCGCTTGCGCCATATAACTTCTAAAGATGGGAGCAGCGACCACCGAACCATCTGCACCAGATTTCATTTTAGTATTATCATTATTTCCCACCCATACTACCGTTGCAAGGTTAGGTGTATAGCCAGCTGTCCAACCATCGCGGAACTCTTGGGTAGTACCAGTTTTTACCGCTACTCTATAATTAGGAACAGCGAGGGCGTTGCCAAAAACAGACCTTCTTACGTCGTTGTCCGCCAGAATATCTGTTATCTCGTATGCAATCTGCGGGTCTAGTGCCTGTTTAACGTTGGTGCCTTCTTCGTACTCATATATAGTTTTACCGTTTGATTCTTGGATCTTGAGAAATGGTGTAGTTGTTGCAAACTTGCCGTTATTGCCAAACGTGCCATAGGCGCCAGCCATTTCCAGTGGCTTAACCTCACCCCCACCTAAAACCAACGCGAGGCCGTACCTGTCGGGGTCTGTTAGAGTTGTAATCCCAAGGTCGCGCGCGGTTTTAATGGTGTTTTCAATACCAGCAAGCGACAATATTTTTACAGCGGGAATATTCAGAGAGTTTGCAAGGGCGTAACGAATGGAAACAGGGCCGTTGGTGCGCCCGTTGTAGTTTGCTGGCACGTAGCCACCGCCAAAGTCTGTTCTTAAGTCAAATATCGTACTGGCGGGATTGTATTGCCCTTTAAAGGCCGTCGCGTAGGCGATAGGCTTAAAAGAGGAGCCAGGTTGCCTTTTAGCGAGAGTAACATTAACGTTGCCATCGTTTTCTGTATCGAAGTAATCTTTGCTTCCTATCATGGAAAGAATTTGCCCTGTTTTGGGATCAACGGAAACCAAGGCGGCGTTACTCCCACCGCGGGCAGCAACATTGGCGAAGTTTTTATCGATAGAGGATTGGGCAATTTCTTGGAGCTCGCTGTTTAAGGTAGTCGTAACTTGAAGACCACCTTCGTTTACCATTTGCTCCCCGTAAAGTTCAACCAACTGCTCACGGACATAAAGAACAAAGTGAGGCGCTTTTATGTTATCCCTGCGCTTTACAAAGTTCTGCTCTTGGCTATTAGGAACGGCTGCTTTCGCCTCGTCCGCCTGTTCTTGTGTTATGTAGCCCATGCTCACCATGCCGTCTAAAACGCGTGTCTTACGCGCGAACAATGCATCGCTATGTGTGCCAAAAGGGGAATAATAAGTTGGCGCCTGGGGTAAAGCAGCGAGCGTTGCTGCCTCAGATAAAGTAATGTCTTTGGCGCTTTTGTCGAAATAGTATTTCGATGCTTCCTCTATGCCATAAACATTACCACCGTAGGGGATTTCGTTAAGATACAACGTTAGTATTTCTTCCTTGGTTCTTGTTTGCTCAAGTTCAATCGATAAAATTGCCTCTTTTATTTTACGTGTAAAGGTTTTTTTCGGTGAAAGAAGGGCGTTTTTCACAAACTGTTGTGTAATGGTGCTTCCGCCCTGGGCGCGACTACCACTTGTTATATCAACAATTACTGCTCGGAAAATTCCGGAAAAATCTAGTCCGTGGTGCTTGTAAAAATCCTTATCTTCAATTGCTACTGTTGCCTGGCGCACATACACAGGCATATCTTTATCCTCGATAACAGTCCTTCTTTTCTCCCCAGTTGTGTACAAAAGGTCGCCGTTTCTATCGAATATCTTGGTGCTTTCTGTTGCTCTTCTCGCCGCCAGTTTTTCCGGGGTGGGAAGGTCTTTTGAATACCATACAAACAAAAACACCACAAACAAAAAGAATGCGCCAATGCCATATAACAAATAGCGCCATATTTTCTTTTTGTTAAGCCTTGTGGGTAAGTGGAACTTCCAATAGCCTTTTCTAAGGTTTCTTTGTGCTCTTCTTAACGAACGAGATATTTTTTTCATATTTGCAGTATATCATAAAAAAATGTAGAATTTAAGAGAAATTGGTTAAAACTAGCATGAAAAATATTATTCTTCCATCGGCGCGAGACATTATTGATCGTAGCTCTTTAGAGAAGCGGTTGCGTGGCAAGAAAAAGCTACGCATTAAGTTTGGGGTGGACCCCAGTTCTCCTGACCTCCACCTCGGCCATTATGTTGTGCTTAAGCAACTCGATGCTTTTGCTCGTTTTGGGCACAAAATAATTTTTCTTATTGGTGATTTTACCGCTCAAATTGGCGATCCAACAGGGAGGAAAACAGAGCGCCCTATTTTATCGCCCGAACAAATTAAAGAAAATGTTAAAACCTACATTGATCAGGTTTCGTTAATACTCGATACCTCGAAGGTTGAAATTAGGTATAACAGCGAGTGGTATAAGAAAATGGTGTTATCGGAGTGGCTTAAGATTATGGCGGAATTTTCCGTTAACTATATTTTCGAGCGAGACGATTTTAGTAAAAGAATAAAGAGCGGTTTGTCGTTGGGTATGCACGAAACAACGTACCCTATTATGCAAGCGTACGATTCAATTATGCTAAAATCGGATGTTGAGCTGGGAGGAACGGACCAGCGCTTTAACCTTCTGGCGGGCCGTTCTCTTCAGAAAAAAATGGGCATGGAACCGCAAGATATTATAGTTTTCGATCTATTGGTAGGGACAGACGGCAAACGCAAAATGAGTAAAAGCCTTGGCAACTATATCGGTTTTACAGACACACCGGAAGACATGTTTGGTAAAATTATGTCCATTCCCGATGAACTAACCGCAATGTACGCTGATTTAATACTTAACAAGAGAGTAAGTGAGCTAAAAAAAGTAGCAGGAAGCGGGCACCCCATGGAAATAAAAAAGCAACTCGCCTGTGAAATAGTGTCTATTTTCCATAAAGGAAATGCAGAAGTAGCACGCTCCCACTTCGAGCGTATTTTTTCTAGTCGAGAATTACCTGAACCAACACCTTTTTCTTGCAAGTGCACGACCGTGCAACAAGCTATTTTATTCTTGGAAAAAGGACAATCAAGCAGTAACGTTCGCCGTCTCGCGCAACAAGGCGGAATAAAAATTAACGGCCAACCCATTTCGCTGAGCGAGCTCGATAGTGCAATTGCAAAAGGTGACATTATCTCAATTGGCCGACGAAAGAGCTATATTTTAAAATGACAAAATATCCAAAACAAGAAATTATAAAAGATGTTGGCTTTCCCGACGTTGAATACAACAAAAATTTGAGCTATGGCGATTTGAGTTCACCAGTTGCCTTAAAGGTTGCGAAAAGAGAAAAGAAGAAGCCAATGGAAGTGGCGCAAACAATAGTAAAAGATGTTAAGTTGCCAAAGTCGGTGAGCGCTGTTAGTGTGAGCGCGCCAGGCTTTATCAACTTCAGGTTAAGCAACGATTATTTGGCGCAAATACTGAAAAAGCCTTGGCAAACCCCTTTTCGTAATTTTACCCCAAAGAAGGAAAGAGTTCTTATCGAATATTCCTCTCCTAATATCGCAAAACCCTTTGGAATTGGCCATCTTCGCTCCACTATTATTGGCGATGCGGTGGCTAACTGCTACAGCGCGTTAGGGCATAAAGTAATACGTGTTAACCACATTGGCGACTGGGGGACACAGTTTGGAAAACTGCTTTACGCATTTAATAAATGGGGGAACGAAAAAGTAGTAGAGGGTGATCCTGTTAACGAACTACTTCGCCTATATGTGCGCTTTCACAGCGAGGCGGAAATAGATGAAACTATCGTTAACAAGGCGCGTTATTGGTTCAAAAAGCTCGAGAGTAAAGATGAAGAGGCTACTTTGTTGTGGAAGAAGTTTTCCGGCTGGAGCCTGCAGGAATTTCGCGCTGTTTACAAAAAACTGGGCGTAAAATTCGATTTAGAAAAGGGGGAAAGCGAATATATTGCGCTTGCGTCAAAAATCATTACGGAGCTACAAAAGAAAAAAATTACAACGGAAAGCGAAGATGCTCTTATTGTCCGTTTTCAAGATGAAACCATGACACCTGCTCTTGTTATGAAAAAAGACGGTGCCACATTGTATATGACCCGTGATTTAGCAGCGTTACGTTATCGCCTTAAAACAATGAAAGCGGATACTGTAATCTACCACGTGGGAAGCGAGCAGGGCCTATATTTCAAACAACTCTTTGCCATCGCTCGTCGCGCGGGCTGGGTTGATAAAAACAATTTAGTCTATGCTCCCCACGGCTTGATTAGGCTAAAAGAAGGAACCATGAGTACGAGAAAGGGCAACTATATTGCTCTTAACCTTGTGTTGGAAGAAGCAGTAAGGCGAGCGCGTGCAATTATCGATGAAAAAAATCCGCGCTTGTCGCAGGCGCAAAAAGAGAAAATTGCGCACGCCATTGGAATCGGGGCAATAAAATACAATGATTTGCAAAACAATAGAACAACAACAATTAATTTCGATTGGGACCGCATGCTTTCCTTTAGTGGTAATAGC
>JAGOOF010000033.1 GCA_017992655.1 Patescibacteria group bacterium | reverse complement strand
CAGTAAAACTGCCGGGCATCCGTACAAAGCTAGTTTTGTTCGCCGGTTTTCCGTTTATCAGTATTTCGTCTGCTTGGGGATTGGAGCTTACAGAAACGTCGACAAGAGACACCCATGCAAGGAGGGCAAGTATAACTAGCAGTATCGCTCCCGCAACTTTAAGCCACGGAAAGTTAGAAGGCATGCGTAAACGAACTTTTGTTTTTATGGGGCTGGTAGGCACCACTTGAGCGGGAGTAGTATTTACTGCTTGAGCAGAGGGAGAAGTGGAAGGGGAAGCTACGGTGGAACCAGAAGAGGGGCTACTCTGGGCAGGAGAAGACGATGGCTGCACGGGAGGAATCGGTTTTATCTGTTCGTTTTCCATAGCTTATATTAATTATATTATTTTTACGCAACAGGTGGTATGGTGCCAGCGGGAGGATTAGGCGAAGAAGGTGGCGCACTGGGCGGAGTGTTTGCCGTGTTGGCGGGTGCCTGCGCCACATTTTCGGGTTGTGGTGCGGTTGCCGTGCCCGGCGGTGTACTGGCTTGCATGCTAGCAGGGGCGGGAGTTGCCGTTTGGTCTGGAGTAATGACCTGCGTAGGAGCATTTTTCGCTTCTTCCGCCTCGCGGGATGCCAAAATCTGCGTGGGGTCAGAAGTAATAATTTGATCTTCCGCGTAGCTGGCAACAACTTGAATAGCAACGTGGTTGGTGCCCGCGAAAAACAAACCTTCTCCTACGTTGCTCTCCAAAAGCAAAAACTTTTCTCCCTCTGTCAATTTAAACACTTCCGATAGTTTTTCCACCGCCGTTGGCGATTGTTTCAAAAGAATCTGTAAAGAAGAGTTATTCAGTACCGCGCGTCCTTGTTGCGAGTTAAGAACATCTTCCACGTCTTGGGTAATAGTGGTTAGCCCCAAAAAGTATTTGCGCGCTCTTTTTGCAAGAGAATAAATATAGCGCGCGGAATCTTCGTATTGCATTAATATCCACATTTCATCGATTACTAAAATGCGCTTTCGCAGCTCGGAGCGAATTTTACTCCAAACATAGTTTAGTATCATATACATGCCAATGGGGCGTAATTGATCTTCCAGATTGCGGATAGAAAAGCCGACAAAGCCACGGTCGAGCTCAAAGTTAGTTGGCTGGTTAAAGAGGCCGGCAAAAGAACCATCGACAAATTTTGTTAAGCGTTGCACTAAAGATTGTGCCCCGCTCATGTTTTGCAAAACATTGCGTAAATCTTGCAACAAAGGGGGTGTATTATTGTGCGAGCGAACATCCGAGCTAATATCGCGCAGAGCATAGGTTTCGTATATTGCTTTGTCAAGAATTGCCGATTCACCTGGTGAAAGACCGCCTACCATAATGGCAATTAAACCGGTGAGGTCGGCAACGGCAGTGCGCAGTACGACATCACCTGTCTCGCCGGGCCCTGCCTTAGGCAAGTCAAAAGGATTAATGCGCTTCTCGGAGTTTAGGCTCATTTCAAAATAACTTCCTCCTACCGCGTTAGCAAGTGCCTTGTATTCATTCTCTGGGTCTATAACAATAACATCGGTGCCAAACATTAGACTGCGTAAAGCTTCAAGCTTAACGGTGTAGCTTTTACCTGCGCCACTTTTCGCAAATACTACCATGTTAGCGTTTTCCAGTTTAAAGCGGTCGAAAAGAATAAGTGAATTATTGTGGCGGTTAATGCCGTACAAGATGCCTTCGTTGCTTGTTAGGGTAGAGGAAACAAAAGGGAAAGTGGTGCTAAGGGAATTGGTGTCGAGGTTTTTTGTAACTTGAACTTGGTCAATGCAATACGGCAAAGTGGTATTGAGGCCTTGCTCCATTTGGAATATGGTTTGTTTGGTGCTAACAAGCAAACCGCCAATGGCCGATTCAATTTGGTCGCTTAATGTGTTAAGCTCCTCCACACTTTTGCCATAAATAGTAAAGTAAATACCGGTTTTAAAAATGCGTTGCTGGCCTGTTTGCAATTCCTCGCGTAGTGTGTCGATATCGGAAATGGCGGTATCCAGCTCGGGGTTGCGAATAAAACCTTTTTCTTGCTCGATTTGGCGGCTACTTTCGAGCTTGCCTTGCTGGCGGCGCATAGTAGAAATAAAAGTTTTGCTTTCAAGGGGGAAAATGTGAATGGATATGTCCATTACCACGTCGTAGTTTACTACGGGGCTCATCCAGTTAGAGTTTAAAAAACGGGGGTAAGAATAAACAAACATTGTTCTTGTGTAGAGTTCGTTGATCTGTAAGTAGTTCGGGCTTACAACAAAACTTGCCGGTGCTATGGCATCGAACAACAGGTCGGACGCTTTATTAACCTGCGATTTAATCTTTTTTTCTTTTTCTTTTTGTGGGTTGCTAAATATAGACATAGTTAACCTTGGTTAATTGGTACTTTCACGTTTCCACTGTCTTGAGAAGAAGGAGGGGCTTGCTCTTGCGTGGGCTGCTCCGTAGTGCCAGCTTCTTTTTCTTTGCTTATGGTCTCGCCACTTTCTGTTTGTTGGATAACAGTTGATTCAGCGAGCTCTTCACTGTTTTGGACTTTTTTACGCAAGCTTTGTGTAATGTTATAACTGGAATAAAGCAACTCAATAATTTGTTCTGTTGTTAACTTAGCCGTTTTTAGCCCCAAAGATGCAAGGCCTTGCGACACCACATCCGCTTTTTGCTGAAGGTCGATTTTGATTTTTTCGAATTCTTGCAGAGAAACTTGGAGGTAGCCATGCTTTGGAGCAAATAAGCCTGTTTTTACATCGGTTTTAATGTGGGGGATAACAATAAAAAACTTTTTGTCCATAATGTTGGCAACTTGGATTAAGCGCCCCACAAAGTCGATATATTCTTGTGTTTGGTAGCGGATAAGTTCGTTTCTTTGCTGGTAGGTTTTTTGTTTAAGGCTGGTAACATAATCGCTTAGGTCGATCTGGCGGGATTGAGTTAAAATCTGTACAGGGAAGGTTAATGAGTTTAAAAAAGACTGGTAAGCGTATAAGATGGCGTTTTGTTCTTCTTCTGATTTAAGGCCAAAGTTTATGGAGCTTACCAATAAAATTTGGCGGTAGTTGCCATCTTTTAGTATTAGGGTGTCTTGAAAAACAGCCGTAAAAGGAAGGTGTTCTTGGGTGGAGGCGCCTTTTTTAGATTTTGCTTGAGCCATAATTATGCACTAAATAATTTTGATAATGGGTTGCGTGGTTGTTCGTTTTTTTGCGGGGCAGGAGCGTTACCCTCTGGCTTAAGGATGTTGGGGTTTACCCCTTCCACTCCAGGGCCTTTTTGCGCTTTTGCCGATAATTCTTTTTGTGCGTTCATTACCCCGCCGCCTTCGCCGGTATTGCCCGCGGCCAAATCGAGCGAGGTGGCAATCTCATCGAGTGTTGCTTGCTTGTTGCCACCACCACTCACCGCTTTTTGCTTAACGGTGGTTTTGATAACTACTGCGGAAGGGGTGTAGTTCTGGTGCCAAATGCGGTATTTTTTGCTGAAAATGTAGGAAAAAAGATTTACAATAAAGTACTCAAAAGGGCGGTCGTTAATTTTAATAAAGGTGAGACACATGGCCAAAATTACTACGGGTGTGGACGCTATAACCGTGTAAATAGTGCCATTAACGTAGTCTAGAAATATTTGGTAAAAGGAATACACCAAAAGACCACCGCCCATAAGGTAGGCGAATTGTTTCATGGTAAAAGGACCGACGATTTTATCCTCAAGGTCGATGTTTTGCGGTACCTTGTACTGTTGTGGCATGGCCCTCCCTCACTGCAATTATTATAGCACAAAAGGTTATTTGCTTATATCGATTGCGTCCGCTAGTAATATATTGGACTTTTTCGAGGTTAAGCGAAGCGAAAAATACTCGTAACTCGCATTGCTCTTCGAATGCAGACGAGAACCCCCGCCCCGAAGAGGACGGGGTAAACCCTGCCCAGACGGGACGGGGTAAACTATCTTTTCGGTTAATATGATACTAACGGGAGTAGTTCTCGAGGGTTACCTCTCGAACAGTAAGGGGTAGTTACTGTTCGAGCAACGCGAGAACTATTGCGCTTAGATATCAACTGATGGTTCTTAGTTCTCGAGATGACGCTTCGCGTAGTTCTCTCGAACGATATGATTTTACTGTTCGAACGAAGTGAGAACTATCCGTGTCCTCTATTACCGTTCGAACGCAGTGAGAACCCCGCTCAGACGGAACGGGGTAAACTACCGCGTCAGTTCTAGTATCAATGGTGTTTAGTTCTCGTCATTCCATTCCTCGAACAGTAAGGGGGTAGTTACTGTTCGAGCAACGCGAGAACTATTGCACTAGTTATAGTATCAGCGGTTCTTAGCTCTCGTTAGCGCCTAAAAGCAGACTACGAAGGGGCAATTTATTGCCAACATCGAAAAAATGCTGGCACACACCCTTATTAACGAGTTTTTTTATGCTTTTTATTAGTAATATTCGTTGCTTACAGGTGGAGTGGGTTGGTTCTGTTGGGAGGGAGCTTGGGGATAATCTGTGCGAGTATGGACGTTTTGGCTAGAGGGTGCGGGATTTATTGGTGCATTTTGTCCTTGCTCTCCGGGTAAAGTACCTGCGGTGTTAGCACTAATTGTTGTGCCACCTGCCGGTGTATGTCCACTAGCATCTTCTTCGATTTTCTTAAGGTCTGCTTCAATTTCCGCTATTGACTCATCGATTAACGCCTCGTTTTGTTTTATTTCTTGGTGGATTTCTCCAAAATAATTTGTAATCTTTGCGCGAATTGCGTCTAATTCCGCCGGATCGACATTGGAGCTTGCCTCGAGCGTCGCCATAATATCAAAAAGTAGTTCCTTCGGCACGTCTTCTTTCTGCAATTGGCTCACCCAATTTATCCGCACCTGTTCATCAACCGGCAATGTTTCCACCAGCTTGATAATTTCTAAGCGTTTATTTTCTTCTATTCTCATTTCATTCCCCCCTTCTTTGTTTGACTTATGCCAAGAAGCCTTAAAAGAAACCCTGTCCCACCAAGCCAAACAGTACTAGCTGCTTCTCTTGCATGTTCGGTATAGTCGCCGTTATCTCTGTAAATTGTTGTAGCACCACTTTCTGCGCCTTGTGTATTATACCTTGCTTGCTCTTTTGCTGTTAATTCCTGGCCACTAGCCTTTTTGAGTGCATGATGTTGTTCCAAGAGTGTAGCTAGGTAATCTTTTTGTAGTGTAATAAGTTTTTCAAGCTCTTCTATTTTGGGCTGTAACAACTCTAGTTGATCGGTAATTTGGGAGTCAGTGCTTTTTCGTTCTGCCAGTAGCGCTACAGCAGAACGAATCTTCTCTTGTCTTTCTTGAAAGGTTTTTAGTTTTTCTTGTGCTTTTTCGATGGCGCTGTCGAGGCGTGAAATTTCCGAATGCACCATTTTTTCCGCGACGCCTGCAGCAATTTTTGCGCGTACCATATCGATGTATTCTCTGGGATTATTAAATTGAGCATAAGCTTCTTTGCGTGCAGTGGCAAGCAGATAAGGGGTAATAACCTCTTGCGAAAAGACTGCGCCTCTTCTCTCGCGTAGCCTAGTGGCAGATAAAATGCCTCGTTCACGAGGCGTCGGC
>JAGOOF010000032.1 GCA_017992655.1 Patescibacteria group bacterium | reverse complement strand
ATAATAAAGACTGTAAAAAAGGAAGCATTATTTCTAGCGCCTCCTGTACAACAAACTGTATCACGCTAATTGTTTCCGTAATAGATGATAGGTTTACGGTGCTAAAATCATTAATGACCACCGTCCATGCTTATACCGCCGATCAAAATATTCAAGATAGTGGGCACAAGGATTTACGAAGAGCGCGTGCGGCGGCGGCAAATATTGTGCCGACCACCACAGGAGCAGCGAAAGCCTCAACAAAAGTTCTCACAAACCTAGAGAATAAATTCGACGGCATTGCTATCCGTGTCCCCGTTATTAACGGTTCAATTTCTGATATTGTAATGCTCGTTAAGGAAAAAACGACTGTAGAAGAGGTCAATAACACACTCAAGGTCGCCAGCACCCTTCCCCATTACAAAAATATCCTCTCTTGCACCGAGGAAGCCCTCGTTTCGAGTGATATTATCGGCAACCCACATTCTGCTATTGTTGATTTAAGTTTGACAAAAGTAGTAGATGGTGATTTTGTTAAAGTTATAGCGTGGTACGATAATGAATGGGGTTACAGTAACCGTATGATTGAAACAATTCTCGCTATGCATAGTTAAACCAGCCACTAGTAATTACAAGTATATTCTTATGATTTACGATGTTTTAATTATTGGCGCGGGACCAGCAGGTTTATCTGCCGCTATTTACACCGGGCGGAACAGATTAAAAACCCTTGTTGTCTCCAAAGACCTTGGTGGTCAGACAGCTGTTTCCGGCGAGATCGCAAACTATCCCGGTACTCGTATGACCAGTGGTGTTGAATTAGCACAGAGTATGCTTGACCACGCACTAAGCGAGAAGTCTGTAAAAGCAAACATTGGCCCAGAATACGAAATTAGCCATTTTCTAAAAGCAACCGATTGCTTCACGGTTGTAACCAAAGAAGAGGCACGCTTTCAAGGGCAAACCGTTATTATCACCACAGGCAAAAACCCTAAAAAACTCAATGTCGAAGGAGAAAAAGAATATGGGGGAAGGGGAGTAAGCTATTGCGCAACATGTGATTCGCCCTTTTTTAACAAAAAAACAGTTGCCGTGATTGGTGGAGGCTACTCTGCGACAGAGGCAATCTATATGCTTAAAAAATATGCAAAAAAGATATTCGCCCTTACTATACACGAAAAAATAACAGGGGAGGCAGTAACGCTAGAAAAAATAAAGCCCGGTGAGCAAATTACGATCGTACCACATGCCCACACCACAAAGATTATAGGCGATGGCAACAGAGTTACTGCTATCGAATATCGCGATAGCGAAACAGGGGAGTGCCAACAAATTAAAGTAGATGGTGTATTTGTCGAAATAGGCTCTGTCCCTAATACCAAAATCTTTAATAATCTGATAAAGTTAAATCGGTGGAATGAAATAGAGGTTGACAGAAAAAACTCCACCCGTATCCCAGGATTATTTGCTGCTGGGGACGCCACCAATGTTTGGGGGAAACAAATAGTCATTGCCGCCGGAGAGGGCGCGCAGGCGGCAATGGCAGTAGGGGAGTATTTAAGTTCGAGAAAGGAAAGTAATGAATAATCGATCTGTATGGACCCTGATTGCCGTTTTAGTTCTTACCGCTTTAGCAATTTTTTTGGTACTGCCTAACACCCCATCATTGCCGGGGCGCGAAAATATGAAGCTCGGCCTCGACCTAAAAGGCGGTGTGCAATTAACCTACACCCTAGACCTAAGCGCAACAGAGGGAACAACTCCAGCACAGGCGAAACAAGAGGCAATCAACGTTATTGAAAAAAGAATAAATAAACTGGGAGTAGCGGAAGCGATTATCCAAGGTACCGACATCGATAATAAGCCGGGAGTAATGGTTGAACTACCCGGTGTTAGCGATACAGCAACGGCAAAAGACCTCATTGGCCAAACCGCGCAATTAGTATTTAAGAAACTCGATGAAGAGGGTAATTTTGTTGCCACCGAACTTACCGGCGCTAACTTAAAAAGCGCAAAAGCAACGTTTAACCAGGGCTCACAGACCGGAGGATTTAGCGGTGCAGAACCCATTGTAGAGCTCACCTTTAACGAAGAGGGAACAAGGCAGTTTGCTGAGCTAACAAGGGAAAACCTGCAAAAACAACTTGCAATCGAGCTAGACGACGAAATCATTAGCGCACCCACAGTACAAACAGAAATTAAGGATGGGCACGCTATCATCACCGGTATTGGCAACATCGAGGATGCCAAAGAACTTGCCCTCCTTTTAAACGCTGGCGCCCTACCTGTACCAATTACGTTGGTTGCAGAAAATAATATTGGCGCCACATTGGGGCAAGAGTCAATTGAAGATAGTTTGCTAGCCGGCATACTGGGTATAATACTCGTGGCTGTCTTTATGATAATTTACTATCGTAAAGCAGGACTGCTTGCCTCGATCGCTCTTTTTGTTTATCTTATTTTGTCAATAGCGATCTTTAAACTCGTTCCTGTAACAATGACACTCGCCGGTATTGCAGGCTTTATCTTTTCCGTGGGAGCAGCGGTAGATGCTAACGTTCTCATTTTTGAGCGCTTCAAGGAAGAATTAAGAAAAGGCAAAGAAACACACAACGCCATAGAGGAGTCCTTCCAACGAAGCTGGTCTAGTATTTGGCCAAGCAATATGGCAAGCATTATTACCGCCGTTGTCTTGTATTATGGCACAACCGGTATGGTAAGAGGTTTTGCGGTAACACTTGCCATTGGTATTTTCGTTAGTCTTTTTACCTCGGTTACATTCACAAGAACGCTTATGAGAATTTGGGGCAAAAATATTAAAAGGGTCACATTATGAACATCGTAAAAAGAAGACTTGTTTGGTATATACTATCCGTGCTCTTAACAATCGCCAGCGCTATTGCGCTTTTTCTCTGGGGTATTAACCCCGGCACCGATTTTACGGGCGGTACACTCGTCGAGGTAGGCTTCGATAAAGACGTTTCCGCACAAATTGCCCGTGAAGCAATTAAGGACTTAGATATTGGAGATGTTTCCGTCTCGAACACCTCTTCGAATTCCGTCTTAGTGAAAGCAGGCGTACTAGAAACAGGGGAAATTGACAATATCGTTGAAACCTTAAAAACAAACATTACCAGCGACGAGAGCAGGGGAGTATCAGAAGTCTATAAAAAACAATCTCGCGTCGTTGGCCCCTCTCTTGGCGCCGATACAACAAAAAGAGCCATTACCCTTACCATTGTCGCCTTAATCGCCATTCTGCTTTACATTGCCTGGTCCTTTCGTAAGGTGCAAAAGCCCTTCACCTCTTGGTCAATGTCGCTCACCACTGTTGCTACAGTAACTCACGATATTATTGTAATGCTTGGTTTTATTAGCTTTGTGAATCATTTTTATGGCTTCGAGGCAAACAGCTACCTTTTAGTTGCAATTCTTACCGTTCTTGGATACTCTATTCACGACACCATTGTTGTTTTTGACAGGATCAGAGAAAATATTCTCCACCACCCCGGCGGAGAAAAAATCGAATCTATTGTCGAGCGAAGCGTCGATCAAACTCTGGCACGATCACTTAATACGTCTTTAACTCTTATTTTGGTCTTGCTTGCTTTAACTACTATTGGTGGTGGAGCAATTAGACCTTTTGTCCTAACTTTACTTGTCGGCATTACATTTGGCACTTACAGCTCAATATTCCTTGCCGCCTCAATCCTCACCGACTGGGGCAAGCACAACGAAAAGAAAATAGCCGCCCGCAAAGCTAACTAAAACCTCTCCGGTAACAAAAAAGGCTTTAACGAGCATCGAAGCTCACTTTTTTGTGTCTTAACAGGTTTAATGCCCCTAGATTGCGATTTAAGCGATTTTTTATTGGCGGGGTGGGTTCACGGCCGTTAATTTACTTTTTTAAGCAACGTTTTTTGCGTTGATAATTTAATTATTATAAGGCAGAAAATAAAACGTAGATTATACTTTACGAATTACTGTTTAAATAAATATTTGCACATTAAAGATGTTTGGGTGAAAGCTAAGAATTTTCTTAGTCCCCTTTACTAAATTAATTTTAAAAATAATTCTTAAATAAAATAGTTACGGACAGACACTCACCAAGACAGAAGATTTTATTCACTAAACAACCAATCTAATAATGTCGCACAAGTTATATTGTGCGACGCGGGTTTGCAAACCATAATATTATAGAACGCAGCGCTTAATCTATTACGAAAGATAATCTATTAATAGCTCTATACAGGCAATATTATAAGGACTTTATACACTCACATCGTTCACATCGGCGACACTATCGTTCACTTGGTAGTACCACTTCTCATTTTTTGCGTCGATAATCTTACGATATTTTTTTCCACCTAAGTCAACAACATTCTTTGCTTTCTCTTGTTTGGCACTATGTCTTTCTAAAAATTGTTGCGTATAGTCATCGGATGTATCAAACTCTGCCGATTGCTGAATATCTTCCTCTGCTTGCTTTATTGGACGACCGTATTTCTGCCTAGATAGAGCGACAACACGATCGGCATTGCCCTCGGGGTTTTCCGCCGGTGGTAATGTTCTGGCAGAAAACGGAGTTGTTGTTACACCATCAACTGCCATTTTTAAGTAAATATGGTAATTGTCTAAATTAATTAAATCACTTGCTGTAAATACCGGATCGAATTCTTGTGCTAAGCCCGCGCTGTCTCCCCCGCCCATGCCCGAGGCATCACCCGCGCCTACTCTAAAGGAAATTAGTGTCCCAATGTTGCCGAAAACTGCATGGGCAACTGTTTCTGGCATTTGTGCAATATACTGATTCGTCATTATAAGGTTTAACTTGTACTTTCTCGCCTCCGATAAAATAACGGCAAAAGAATCGGTAGCAAAATTCTGGAACTCATCGACATATAAATAAAAAGGCACCCTGTCTTCGGGAAGCATATTTGCCCTCCCCATTGCTGCTAATTGCATTTTAGTAATCATAATACTGCCAAGCAAAGCGGAGTTATCCTCTCCTATTTTGCCTATCGACAAGTCTAAAAGTAAAATCTTCTTGTTGTTCATTATCTCTTCGAGGGAGAAACTGCTCTTCACCTGACCGACAATATTTCTTATTGTACTACTCGACAAAAACTGCCCCACCTTATTTTGAATTGGCGCAATTGCCTCGGTGCGAAACTTTTGATCATATTTTTCATATTCATTAATAAAGAAATCGCGAATTACGGGGTCCTGGATTTTCTCAATCACCTTTATACGGTAATTCTGATCGTTTAGCACTCTCAAAATGCCAAGGAGCGTAGCGTTTGGATAATCGAGAAGCGCGAGAATTGTATTGCGTAAAATATATTCAAGACGTGGTCCCCAGCTCTCCCCAAAAATCTTCTTAAAAATACCCACCACGCCCGAAGCGACAATGTTTTTAAGATCAGGATCAACACTTTCCAGCACGTTAAAACCTACAGGAAAATTTCTATCGGCGGGGCTAAAAACAACGACATCGTCTATTCGTTCTTCCGGGATAAAATTTAATACTTTTTTTATTAAGTCACCATGGGGATCAACAACAGCCACTCCCCTAACCTTGCGCACATCGTCGATAATCATATTTTCAAGTAGGGTGGATTTACCTGTTCCTGTTTTTCCAATTGCGTACATATGCAA
>JAGOOF010000031.1 GCA_017992655.1 Patescibacteria group bacterium | reverse complement strand
AGGCAAGCTTTTGTATACTTCGGAAGGGCTAGATCAACCTGCCATGAATACAATCGTCTAGAAGCAAGAAAAAAAGAACTCGAAGCAGAAAAAGAAAGATTAGAGCAAGAAATGCGTGCTTTACGCGAAAAAGCGCACGAAGAAGCATCGCTTATTGAGGAAAGTAGAATAAAACTAGAAGAAGCCTTTGCTAAACATGTAGAAGAGGTTGATAGAGTAGAAAAGTTACTTGATGAAACAACGAAAATGTCAGAAGCAATCCTTTCCCGCATTACTTCCGGAGAAAAGACGATGACGGGCGAAGAGCTGAAAGAGCAATATAGAGCACTAGCTCAAGTGGTGCGACAAAAGAAAAGGTTAAGCGAAAGAAGGCTTGCTCTAGAACAGGAATTATCTCGTTTCATAGAAGAAGAAATTCGTTGCTATACAATGTCCCATGGAAGTTCAGAAGAATCACAACCTGCGGTAAGTGTGCAGGCAGAGCCACATCCAGAGCAGGGTGGTAGCAGTGTTTATCCTGAAGCAACGCAAACGCCAGATGATGCAAGAATAGAATCGACGGAAGAAGTACCCAGCGAAGTATATGAAAGGTTACAAGCTAGTGCAGCAGTGTATGCCCAGCGGTATTTTGGCAAATTGGCAAGAGAAAAAGAGCGATATATTCTTGATAAATTTCTATCTTTGTGGAGAAAAATGACTCCCGAACAACGAGAAGAATATACACATCCAGTTTACGTCCCAAGTAAAGTAACAGCAGAGGACGTATGGGAGCAAGGCAAGCTTTTGTATACTTCGGAAGGGCTAGATCAACCTGCCATGATACAAATAGCCAGAAAAGACGAAGAGGCTATGGATAACACTGAAGCTGTCATTTTTGTAGCCCGTTCTCCAGAAACAATGTCTATGGAAGATTGGGAGAAAAAGACTAGACTTGAAGAAGTACTGTCCCCAAGAGAGTTTCTATCTCATGCTTCATTGTTTATTGATACTGATATATATTTGCCACACTACCGTAAAGAAGTTTCTGAAGAAGTTCCTTACCTCAAAACGGTTAAAACTTATTCGAAAAGAAGTTCAGAAAAATACAACGACTGCAGCGGTTATATTTGGGTCAAAAGTTTTGACGTTACCAAATATGAACCCGAAAGAAAAATTACTGCTTATAAGGTTATTCGTGATCAGGAAGCATAAAATACTGAAGAATAACGAAATCCTATAGTTATCTATAGCTAGTAATTAATAGCATAGTACTGCATTTTTTTGTTTTGCATAATGCAATAAAACAATAACGTTGTTTTATAACCAGTTTTGAAGATTAACGCGATAGTGATTAATTAAGACCTTCCTTAATTCACAGGCTAGAGCGTGGGTTAAAGAAAAACAGCTGCGAGGATAATATTATTATTTTTGCACTCGTGGGTAGCCTTACCTTAATACGAGTAGTTAAAGTAAAAAAGAAAAAACCTACCGCAGTGGCAGGTTTATATTAAGCGAACTTATTTTTGGTGGGCGATGATGGACTCGAACCATCGACCTCGTCATTATCAGTGACGCGCTCTAACCAGCTGAGCTAATCGCCCTGTATCGGTTGCTATCACATTGCCAAATATACCTGTTTTTTATATAATTGTAAAGACGTATGATATTCTCAAGCCATGTAATTGTTGGGTCCGCAGTAGGGAGCTTAGTAGAGAGCCCCATACTTGCTTTATTCCTCGGGGTGCTAAGCCACCACTTGTTGGATTTTATTCCTCACATTGACCCAGGAAGCTTTATGAAAAAAGCGGACTGGCGTAATAAAAAATTCTTAACATTTCTTTTTTTTGATTTGGCAATTGGCGTTCTTGCCGTTTATTGGTTGTGGCGCGGTTCTGGTTATGAGCCGGCAATAGTGTGGGGCGCTTTTGGCGGGGCATTAACAGACATTGTAGATAACAACCCCTGGGCAAGCACATTACGTCGTCTACCACTTTTTAAGCAGTACCATTACATCCATAATAAAGTGCACCATACAGTAAAAAAAGAAGCGTGGCTTTTAGGTGCTTTAACGCAGGTGGTATTAATAGTGCTTAGCATTATTGTTGTGAAAAAGATATAATAAAAAGGGTTATAAGCTGGACAATTAAGGAGGAATATGTTACTTTGGGATATTCTGCTTAACAGATGGTTTTGGCTGGTAGCGAGCGCGATAATCAGTTTTATAAGCCTCCGTTATAGCCTGCAAATGGCAAGAACCTTTGGTAAGGTGGGTTGGGCAGAAAGATATATTGGCCCGGGGGGCACCTACACAATGTGGAAAGCAATTGGTATTATTGCTCCGATTGTGGCGGTAGTGTATTTTTTCGCAAAAAGATAGGCAAAAAACGGAGATTGCCGGCCGACATATTTGTTACCGAGGTTGATAGGACGAGAGAAAGCTGTAAAAAAAGTATTTTGACGGTATTAAAAAGGAGGAATAATATTACCGTGCGCTAAATGTTGCGGATTGCCCGCAATATCAAATGGCTAGCGGTGGCACGCGGGCCTGTAGCTCAGCTGGTTAGAGCACCTGCTTTGCAAGCAGGGGGTCAGGAGTTCGAATCTCCTCAGGTCCACCACCCCACGTCGCCCTAAAGGGGTTATGCGGGGTGTCCCGCGTAGGTTTACCGAAGTGGGACATAAAATAGTTAGCCTGTGCGCTAACTTTTTTAGTACGATCTCAAACTATTATCTTTTTGTTAAATTAAAATTAATTTTACACAAAACCCATAATGTATTACCAATCTTCAATGCCAAGCATAATTTCGATAATGCGGGCTTTTATGAAAAATAGGGTAGAAATTGTTGTATAATAGGAAAAAGGAGGAAGCGTGAAAGTGTACTCAATTCTTATAACCATTGTTGCTTTAAGCGCTTTGGTGCTTGCTGGCTATTTCCACCTTAAGTACCAGAGCTACAACAGCGAGCAACAGGCACTTAAAGAAGAGCTAGAAGAGGCAAAAAGTGAGCTCGCTAAAACCGAGTCGGGTATTTCCAGCGTAAAAGCATCTTTTCTCGCATTAGATGCAACGGTAAATTCTTTTACACCCAAAGGGAATACTACTGTTGGTTCTTTTTTACCCACTGAATCAATAACGGCGCGTGATAGGATAAACGACATAAAAGATGAAAAAGATAAGGAAATAATTACAGTTGAGTGGGATCGCTTTCGCCAATCAAGTAAGCTAAATGACTTTCAGAATTTACTGCGTAAATATACGGAAAATATTAACCGGTCACTGGAAAACATTTAAATAATTACTATTTTTGCCGGCTATTTTTTGCACTACAGTGTCGGACTTTTTTGACATTATGATAAGGCTCAGTTTGCCTGTTGACATTAAAAATAGTTTTTGATACCTTAAGTATTAGCAATGTATAACTATCAACATTATTGGGATAAAAGACGCGGCTAATCCAAGGGTAAATTGCGCTTGCCCCACTGCCGCTCACAAGCGGCTTTTTTTATCGCCATAAATCAGAGGTCATGACATTGGTTGTGAAATCTGACATTGTGGCCAGGAACATTGACAATTCGATTACACACCGAAATAAAAACTCTTGATCTGCCTTCTAACCTAACTTGGTAAGAAGCGCAAGTGATCGTAAGAGCATATGGCGGATGCCTAGGGAGAGTTAGCCGATGAAGGACGTAGTAGGCTGCGATAAGCCACGGGAAGGAGCCAAACATCCTGTGATCCGTGGATTTCCGAATGGGAAAACCCAGCCGTGTTTACACGGCTAACCGTGCGTAGCACAGAGTAATCAATGGGTAAGAAAATGAGCAAGTACCTCGTTACTGTTTATATCTTTATTTTATTGATACTTCTGTGTTGCGCATGGTTGGGAACCCGGGGAACTGAAACATCTTAGTACCCGGAGGAAAAGAAATCAATTGAGATTCCCCAAGTAGCGGCGAGCGAAAAGGGAAAGGCCTAGATTTGTTTGACGCATTAGCTAGTTAGAAGAACACCTCTGGAAAGAGAGGCCAAAGAGGGTGAAAGCCCCGTATTCGAAAATTTGTTAATGCTACAGAATAAATCCCTTTGTAATATTTTATTGCGAAGGAAAGTACGGCAGAACACGTGAAACTCTGTCGGAAGAACTGTGCTTTGCACAGAAGGGTGGATCGCCATCCAAGGCTAAATACTAACTCTCACCGATAGTGAACTAGTACCGTGAGGGAAAGGTGAAAAGTACCCTGCAGCCAGGGAGTGAAATAGTACCTGAAACCATATGCTTACAAGGAGTCGGAGCCCCGACGCAAGTCGTGGGTGACGGCGTGCCTTTTGAAGAATGAGCCAACGAGTTATTTCCCACAGCAAGCTTAAGTTCGTTAGAACGTAGGCGTAGCGAAAGCTAGTCCTCCCGGGCGTTAGTTGTGTGAAATAGACCCGAAACCGAGTGATCTAACCATGGGCAGGGTGAATCCCGCCGAAAGGCGGGAGGAGGCCCGAACTCACCTCAGTGGCAAATGGGGGAGATGACCTGTGGTTAGGGGTAAAATGCTAATCGAACTCGGCAATAGCTGGTTCTCCTCGAAATATATTTAGGTATAGCCTCTTGTTGCATCTCCGGGGGTAGAGCACTGGATGGGCTTGACGGTCGCAAGACTGTCTGCTCAATCAAACTCCGAATACCGGAAGTTAAAGAACAAGGGAGTCAGAACGGCGGGGATAAGCTCGTCGCTCGAAAGGGAAACAGCCCAGACCACCTGCTAAGGTCCCTAAATTGTGCTAAGTGGCAAAGGATGTGGTAATCCACAGACAACTAGGAGGTTGGCTTAGAAGCAGCCATCCTTTAAAGAAAGCGTAATAGCTCACTAGTCAAGGCCTACTGCGCCGAAAATTTAACGGGGCTAAGCACAATACCGAAGCAGTGGATCCGCCGTGCGTAACACAGAATCATCAATAGTTAAGAAAGCCAGCAAGTACCTTGTTGCTGTTTACTTCTTATATTTATTGATACTTCTGTGTTGCGTGCGGTTGATGGTAGAGGAGCGTTCTGTGTTGGCCGAAGCTGGTTCGTAAGAATTGGTGGACGACACAGAAGTGAGAATGTTGGCATGAGTAACGAATTAGACGGGTGGGAAACCCGTCCACCGCAAATCTAAGGTTTCCCGGGCAACGATAATCGTCCCGGGGTTAGTCGGTACCTAAGGCCGCGAGGTCGATGGACAACAGGTTGATATTCCTGTACTCATTGGTAGTTTACCCCAAACTGACGCATTTTTGAGTTCGTAACGTGGAATGGCTATACACGTTATGGGTAATAAAGTGACAAGAAAAGGTTTGGATTAATTGCTACCAGTAGCCGTACCGCAAACCAACTCAGGTAGATGAGTCGAGTAGACTAAGGTGATCGAGAGAACTCTGGTTAAGGAACTCGGCAAAATAGCGTCCGTAACTTCGGAATAAGGACTGCCATTGCCCTGCATAGCACAGAGAAATCAATAGTTAAGAAAATAAATAGGTAACAAGAAACAATCTTATATTTATTGATACTTCTGTGCTATGCATGGTTGTGGCCGCAGCTAAAGATTTCAGGCGACTGTTTACCAAAAACTTAGCTCTATGCGAACCCTTATAGGGGATGTATATGGAGTGATGCCTGCCCAGTGCTAGAAGGTCACGGCGAGGGGTGATCTGTGCTCTGCACAGTGAGCTCTGAACTTAAGCCCTAGTAAACGGCAGCGGTAACTATAACCGTTCTATGGTAGGAAAGCTGCCATAGTGAGGTAGTCAAACCTCTGTTCGAACTTTGTTTGCCGCAAAGACGTAGAACAAAAATCTGGCTATATGCTGGAAAATCTGAGTATCTAGTGATACTACGGTTTTATTAAATCATAGTAACAATTCAACTAGTGCAGACAATCAGCAGGAAAGACTAGATTTACATCCACAATAATATAAATCTAGTATCCTCAGAGACTATACGCCGGACCCTTTTGGGGAAGATATAGTCCGAACTCTATGGCGACATAGAGAATCTGGTTTAAAAACCAGATCATCGAAATCGATG
>JAGOOF010000030.1 GCA_017992655.1 Patescibacteria group bacterium | reverse complement strand
TTGGCTCTTTTTGGCGCACATAGGTAAAGCGTGCCATACGGGCAATTTTTCTTATTTCCTCCGACATCGCCTCTTTCCCCGCCTCTTTAAGCTTATACTCTAGCTCAAAATTAAAATCGAAGTGGTCTTCTATGGCACGCTTATTACTTCCTGTTACCAAAATAATATCTTCTATCCCACTCTCCACCGCGTACTCTGCGATTATCTGTATAACAGGTTTATCGACAATAGGAATCATTTCTTTGGGCGCCGCCTTGGTGTAGGGAAGAAAACGGGTACCATAGCCAGCTACAGGAATGATGAGTTTTGATATTTTAGACATTTTCACCTCACGTTATTTTACTGTATATTACACCTAACAAGGGAAAAATAAAAGATAAAAACAATTAATTATGGATAGTATTCACAAGCTTACCAAAGATTTCGCCAGCCGTTACGGATTGGGGCAGACATTCCCCGCAATAAAAGTAATTGATATTGCTAACCGTGTATCACGCGGGCGATACAAGGCAACTATGTACAACGATGGTCGTTTAACTATCGAAGTGTCCATCGGGCCCAGTGTATATTTTTTAAAAAAACAGGAACAAGAAATACTAGAGGAAATAAACTCCGCTATTGGTAAAGAGGGAAAAGTTACAAAACTATCAATTAGGGGTGTTTAGCTTATTAATCTTATTAATAATTAGTTTATTTAATTTAGTAGTAGCAGTAGTAGTGTGGATATTGGGGATAAAATAGGTTGCAGGGGTTGTGGATTACATGTGGATAATTATGGCCTTAGCTGTGGATAGAGTGTGGATAAAACAGAGACAAAAGTTTTCCACAGACTTATCCACAGTTTTTATCCACAGGGGCTTCAGGTAAGATATAAAGTTTTCCACAAGTTATCCACAACCTCCTCCTTGCGTAAGGAGTAACGATGTGTGTTAATAGTATTAAGGACGGGAGAAAACGGAGGTGAAAAATGAAGATCGAATGCACTCAAAGTAATTTACAAAAAGGGCTTGGTTTAGTAAGCCGGTCGGTGGGAACCCGTACTACCATGCCTGTTTTGGCAAACGTTTTACTTAAAACAGAGGGTGGCCGTCTCCGCCTTTCTGCGACAGATTTAGAAATAGGAGTAAGTGTTTTTGTTGGCTCCAAAGTAGATAAAGAAGGAGCGGTTACTCTTCCCGCTCGCCTTCTTTCTGAATTTATCTCTAACAACAACGACGAAAAAGTTGTAATTAATGTAGATGGAGAACAAGCGAGCGTTTCCAGCGCGCATTACAGTGCAAAAATAAAGGGAATTAGCGCCTCGGAATTCCCCAGTATTCCAGAAATATCACCAGATTTCGAAGTAGAGGTAGAAGCTGTCGATTTTAAAGACGCTATTAGCCAAACTGTATTTGCGGCCTCAATCGACGACACACGCCCCGTTTTATCTGGAGTTCTGGTAAAGGTAGAGGGTGATAGCCTAAAGATGGTGGCAACAGACAGCTTCCGTTTAGCAGAAAAAACTATTTCTTTAGAAAAAAAAGTAACGCGTAAAACACAGGTTGTTGTTCCCGCCCGTACTATGGTGGAGTTAGTTCGTTTGTTAGAAGCAAGCGAAGGGAAAGTGCGCCTACGAGTGGGAGAAAACCAAGTTGCATTTATTGTTGGCGATATTTACCTTGTAAGCCGAGTAATAGAGGGCGCGTTCCCCGACTACGAGCAAATTATTCCCACCGAGATCCCGGTGCACAGCAAAGTAAAACGGCATGAGCTGATAGACGCTATGAAAGTTTCTACTCTGTTTGCGCGTGATAACGCCAATAACGTAAAAGTGAAAGTATCATCTTTGCAAATTGAAGTTTTGGCCACCTCTCCCCAGCTTGGAGAAAATACCTCGCGCGTGGACGCGCAAACCACAGGCGAAGAGCTTGAAATTGCCTTTAACGCAAAATATATTTTAGACACCCTCATGGTTATGAAGGGGGAAGAAGTGGACATAGGGTTTGTAGGTAAAATCAATCCCTGTGTTTTTAAAAGTCCGCACGACAAAACTTTTTTGTGCATCATAATGCCACTTAGAGTAGAAACCTAAAATGTTAACGAGGCGGTGGATTAGGGGGTATGTGCGAGCATGCACCATATCAATTGTTAATTGAGGCTATCGTGCGTATTGAGCAACTCAAGCTAACCAATTTTCGCAACTTCCACAGTTTTTCTTTAGCGCCCGAAAGCGTTAACCTTTTGCTGGGGCCAAATGGTGTAGGGAAAACCAATATTTTGGAAGCAATATATATTGCAAGCGTGGGGCGGAGCTACCGTACCCGGCGCGATAGCGAAACCATAACATGGGGAGAAAGTGCAAACCGTGCGGAGGTTGCCATTGTTTCCTCTAAAGAGAAAAAGCAAAAAATCGCCGTTGCGCAACAAGGCGATAAAAAAATCTGTTTTTTAGAAGATAAACCTATGCCATTGTCGTTGTTGGCGGGGCATTTGCCGGTGGTAGTCTTTAGCCCAGAAAGCATGGATTTACCAGAGGCCGCTCCCACTAAAAGAAGGCGCCTTATTGATGTTTTGCTTGCACAAATAGAGCCTGGCTACACAAAAAGGCTTCTTAAATACAACCACGTTGTTAAGGCACGGAACAAGTTGCTCGATAGAATTAAGTTTGGCAAAGGGGAAGTGGGGGAGCTAACTTTCTGGGACGAACAACTGGTTGAGCTTGGAGGCGCAATTATTACACTTAGGCAAAAATATGCGCGCACCCTCGACAGCCGTATTAAAAAATGTTTCAAAAGGATCAACAACGCAAGGGAGAAAGAGCAAAAAATCGCCTTTTATTATCAATCCAGCATTCAGGATGTCGATAGGTTTAGGGAGGAGTTAGAAAACGCGCGTGAACGCGAACTGCGCTATGCCAACACCGTGCTTGGCCCCCACCGTGATGACTGGGTCATAAAAATAAATGGCGCCGATGTAAGAGTAGCGGCGAGCCGGGGAGAAACTAGAACGGCGCTCTTAGCTCTTAAAATGGCAGAGGCGAGCATTTTGAGCGACGCAAAGAGTGAGACCCCCGTTTTGCTTTTGGACGACGTCTTCGCGGAATTAGACAAGTGCCATAGTGAGGCGATTTTGGAACTGTTTAACAACAGCCAAGTTTTTATTACTGCAACCGACGCAGAATATATCCCAGACAAGGTAAGAGCAATCGCAAAGCTTAAACGAGTTGGTTGATTTTTATGTTTTATTAAGGTGCAATAGTGGTACCGGCTTTTAACTTTTAGTTTTTAACTCTATACTAAACTTATGGATCTTGACCAAATATGGAAAGCGGCCCTAGGGGAATTGGAGGTAAGGCTGTCGCCTGCCAATTTCGGAATGTGGTTTAAAGACACACTGATTTTAGATTTTAAAAATGGCGTTGCTACTATTGCCACCCCCAACGCCTTTAACCGCGAATGGATTCGCGATAAATACGATAAAGAAATATTCTTAACTATTAAAAAACATTTGCCGGCGGTTACCTCTGTGCAGTACGTGGTGGCAAGCAGAAAAGACGCCGCACCAAGAGTGGTGGATATTCCTGCTCCTAAAAAAACAGTGCCTGCCAACGAGCGCCCCATCAACAACACGTTAAGCGAGCAGTACGTGTTTGACCGTTTTGTAGTGGGGAAAACAAACCGTTTCGCCGCCTCGGCCGCAAAAGCGGTGGCGGAGAAACCTGGCTCCATCCATAACCCTTTGTTTATGTACGGCGGGGTGGGTTTGGGCAAAACCCATTTGGCGCAGGCGGTAGGCAACGAGATTTATAAAAGGGATCGAGGTAAAAAAATAGTTTATGTAACTTGTGAAACTTTTACCAATGACTTTGTCGCCTCTATCTCTTCGGGCAAAATGAAAGATTTCAAGAAAAACTATAGGGAAGTAGATGTCCTTATTGTTGATGATATTCAGTTTATTGCCAACAAAGAGGGCTCGCAAGAAGAATTCTTTCACACTTACAACACGCTTCACCAAACAAACCGCCAAATAATTATTACGGCCGATAAGCCACCCAAAGATATTACTGCTCTCGAGGATCGCCTCAAGAGCCGTTTTGGGGCGGGCTTAATGGTGGACATTCAACCGCCAGACCTGGAAACACGGATTGCGATTTTACGCTCTAAGGCAGAAGAAATGGGGGTAAAATGTTCCGATGACGTGGTTACCTATATTGCGCAGAATGTGCGCGCCAACGTACGTGATTTAACTGGTGCTCTTAATAAAATTATCGTCCATGCTCAGCTTTACAAGGAGGAGCCAACGACCTCGCTGTGTACGGAACTGCTTAAAGATGTTTTTACCAGTAGTGATAGCAAAGCATCGGTTGATAAAATTATGAATGCTATTTCTCGCCATTTTAATATTCCTATTTCCGATATCGTGGGGCACAAAAGACACAAGGCGCTTTCTAACGCACGCCAAATTACCATGTATTTATTGCGCCACGAAACTGGCATGTCTTACCCCTTGATCGGCCGTGAGTTAGGGGATCGCGACCATACCACAATTATGCACGGGGAGAAAATGATTATGAAGAGCCTAACGAAGAATGCCGAACTTAAAAGCGAAATTACGGCAATTCGCGAAAGAATCCACGGTACTAATCCTTAATAATATTGGCAGGTCGCCAGTCGCCAGTAGCCTGTGCTAGCCGGACGCCAGTGGCCCATATTAGCCGGATGCCGGTGGCCGGTAGTCAGAAGTATCAGATTCTAATACTGTTCGAGCGAAAGTGAGAACTATTTTTGAAAGCCAGTGGCCAATATAAGCCGGACGCCAGTGGCCTGTGGCCGGAGGAAGGGAATATCAGCTGGAAGGCCAGAAGCCAGTAGCCGGTAGCCAGAAGTAGTTCTCGGTGCGTATATCTCGGTTTCACTCGATACAGGCATCTCGGTTTCACTCGATACAGGCATCTCGGTTTCACTCGATACAGGCATCTCGAACAATAAAAAAACCATTACTGTTCGAACAAAGTGAGAACCCCGTTCCGAATGGGACGGGGTAAACCCCGCTCAGACGGGACGGGGTAAACTATCTTTTCGTCTGATGTGATATTAACGAGAGTAGTTCTCGGGGATTACCCCTCGAACGACAAGATTTTACTGTTCGAACAAAGTGAGAACTATTTGCATAAGTTATAGCATCAGCGGTTCTTAGTTCTCGTGTTTCGACAAGCTCAACACAGATCGCAGGCTTGTCCCGCTTGGCGGGGCTCCCGAGCGAAAGCGAGAACCCCTGAGTCAGGATGACAACTTACGGTGATAGTTCCTTTACCGTTCGAACACAGTGAGAACTACTGCGTTAGTGCAAAAACTCCCGGCAATAGTTTTCACTGGGTACAGTCCGAACAGTAAAAAGATAATTTACCCCGCCCGCCGTGGGTTTGCTCTGCCCGGCGGAATCTCTTGACCAGGTGGGAGAGGTTCCTCGAACGGTAAGAATATCTCGTAGGCCAGAAACTCAAACAGTAAAACAAACTATGGTGCAGGCACGGTTTCTTGCTTTGTATAACAGGTTTGTATTTGACATTTATGCGCGATTATATTAACATTGTCCTGTTAAGTAAATATTTATTATGGCAACTAAAAGAACTTACCAACCCAGCAAAATTAAACGCCGCCGCAAATTCGGATTTTTAGCACGTGTTGCTACCCCCGGTGGGCTAAAGGTGTTAAAACGCCGTCGCGCCAAAGGGCGCAAGCGCCTCACCGTGGTCTAGTTTTTAAATTCACGGTCGTACATTATGTTTGCAAAAGAAAATCGCCTTCGCCGTAAAAAAGACATCGATATGGTTTTCCGTAAGGGCGAAGTAGCTTTTAGTGGTCCCTTTTTTGTAAAATACGCATTGGGGCGTGATAGTGTAAGCCGTTTCACCGTTATTGTGGGTACAAAAAGTGGCCTTAAGGCAGTTGGGCGCAATTTACTAAAAAGAAGAGTAAGGGCAATTTTACAAGAGGCAAAAATAGGAGAAGCAAAAACTATTTTTCTTATTGTGGGCGTAAAAGGACGCTTTGAAAAAGTGCCAAAGTTTGCAGAAATTAAAAACCATATCGATCAATGTTTAAAAAAATTGCACTTGGCTTAATTCGGCTTTATCAAAAAACCCTCTCTTTCGACCACGGCCCCATGAAACGTTTTTTCCCCGGAGGGTACTGCCGTTTTAACCCCACTTGTTCACAGTACACCTATGAAGCAATTAAAAAATATGGTGTAATAGTAGGGAGCGCCAAGGGTGCTTGGCGTATTGTCCGTTGTAACCCGTGGAATAAAGGTGGAGAGGACCCCG
>JAGOOF010000029.1 GCA_017992655.1 Patescibacteria group bacterium | reverse complement strand
GTGTTAGCTTTAATGGCACATTAGATATTACCCCCGTTCTAAAGCCTTTGCCCGTTGCCGAATTTATCGCCCAAGACACAACGAGTGATTTGGTGGTTGGCGTAAGTGGTGGGATTAAGACCCTTAGCACCGATAGTCAATATATAACGTGGTTTAGGCAGAAGTCCGGCAACGACAAGTCGTTTGAGAGAACAAACCTCAACCAATCACCGTTGCCCGGAATTAGCTCGGTGCAGTATCCCGATAAACAGAATTTTGCCCTTGTCCTTCGTGGGAGTGAGGTCGGTGTTTTGGATTTCGCCACTCCAGACACCTCGAGCCAAGATTACACAATCTTCAGCAGTGAGAATATCGGCCCCATCGCATTGTCACATAGCGGCATAGAAGTGTTTTACTGGCAGTATAACCCTGAGCTCGATAAGAGCTTCTTAGTACGCAACAACCCGACTGGCACTAAGCCCGACCGTTATTTTGACCAAGCGCTTATTGACCAGCTCGATATTAACAAACCCGTTATTAGCTGGTCTAAAGACGACAAGTATGTACTCATGGTAGACGAACATATTGTTTTAGTAAGCTTAGTAGAGAGGACAGCTAAAATCATTCGCTACGAAAAGGGTATTAGTAAGGCACAATTGACACCAAATAACCAAACGATTATTGCTACCTCCAAAAGTGGTGAGTTGCTAACAGTTAACTTACTCAGTGAAGAGGATACACCTACTCCTGAAGTTCACGACATTAGAGTACTAAATGATAATTTCCAAACCATGGACGATGAAACAATTTATTTTCTTAATGACGAAAAACAATTAATAGAATATAATTTTGCTCGAAAAGAAAAAATAGTGTATCTTATAGATAGCCAATTAACAATCGATGATGATGCCACCATCGCTATCGACAGCGCTAACCAGCTAGTTTATTTTTGGAGCAAGGGAGAGATCTTCAAACAGGCACTGGTTAGCGAACAATACGAGTAGTATTTTTAAAGCATAGGGGAAACTGGAGGGGATTTGAAGGGTTACACGTTACGTTTGTTTTTTAAGGCCTTAATATCAGTAGCGTTTGTCGCCATTGTTTTTTCTGGTTGCGCCCGTAAAGACGATCTTGGTGATGGCGGGCAAGTTACTAGCGAGCCAGTTGAACTTACCATTTGGCGTGCCGCTGACAACCATGAATCTTTCGAATCTATTATAGAGGCATATACGGAAAAAAATCCTAACATTACTATCAAGTATGTTCACAACCCCGCGTGGAAGGATGACCCCGATTTATACTTACAAGATGCAATTGAAGCCTTAGCAACAGGGAAGGGGCCGGATATTTGGAGCATTCGTAATGATTGGCTACCTGGCCAAATAAGCAAAATTCAGGCCGCAGGTGATGATATTTTTGCCAAGGGAACTAAAAACGAAAGCCTTGCTCAAGCCAATAACGTCGATTTTGTTAAAGAAGCATTTGTGCCAGTGGTAGGAGAAAACGTTGTTTTCGGTGATAAGGTTTATGGTTTGCCCCTCTCTGTCGACTCGCTTGCTTTGTACGTTAACACCACTATTATGGAACAAGCGGTAAGTGAGGTTAATGAGAGTAACCGTGTTTCTGCCGTCTTAATGCCCGAAGAAGTCAACGCGCTAAAGAAGATACTTACCAACGGGCCTAAAGACTGGACGGAGATAATGAAGATTGTCCCTTACCTTACCGTACGACAAGGCGAGACTATCAGCCGTTCCGCCATCGCGATGGGGCTTGGAGATAACATCGAGCAAGCACCCAATATTATTAGCTCACTCCTTTTGCAAAACAACACCAAAATTGTAACCGATGACAACAGCGCCGCTTTTTTCCAAAACTCTCAGCAAACAGCTGGCGGAACCATTACCTACCCCGGCCAGGGCGCAATAAAGTTCTATACTTACTTTGCCAAACCTAATCTCCAAACATATTCATGGAATGAAAAAGATTTTCCCGGGGGTGCGAGAAAAGCATTTGTGGACAACAAGCTTGCAATGGTAATCGAAGATTCCAGCTTTTATGCCACTTTAAAAGCCAGCAATATCAAATTTAGTTTTAATGTGGTTAATATGCCACAAATAAACCCGGAGAGCCCAAGAAGCTACGCTAGCTACTGGGTAGAAACAGTAACGAATAATTCGCGCCACCCAGCTGTTGCTTGGGATTTTCTTACTTTTGCCACTACCAGCAGTAACGTCAGTCGCTATCTGAGTAACACAAAACGACCGCCGGCGCTTAAAGATATTGCGGGCGAATACGAAGAAGATGCAACCCAACTCGATGTTTTTAGAAGCCAAGCCCTTGTGGCAGAATCTTGGTACAAGGGGGTAGAGCCAAACACCGCCGACCAAATCTTTAGAAATTGGGCAGATAGTGTTGTGTTACAGGGAATAGGTTACGCAGAGGCAACCAATACTGCCGCTGGCCAGCTTACCAGTATTTTGCAAAACAAAAGATAAGTTATGATATACTACTATAAAAGAATGGTGGATAAATTTTATAAAAATATTGTTTGGGGTGTTTTGCTTTTACTCTACTCCCTGGCTCAGCCACTTGAAAGTAGGGCTGCTAATTTTGGAAGTCTAGAAAGTACTTTGAGTAAATATTACAAAAACTTATTTGTTCCGCTAGGAATTCTTTTGGCGGCAATTATGGTGGTTGTTGGGGGTGTAATGTATGCAACGAGCCAAGGCGACCCCCAAAAGACGGGCCGGGCAAAAGAAATAATCGTTGGCGCTTTTATTGGATTGGCAATATTGTTAACGGCTGGTTATATTGTAAAGGCAATTGTGAGCTAATATGAAAAAAATAGTTTTTGTACCAGAGGACTTCTCGGTAGTCACCACGAGCCCGCCGGGCGATCGGCAAATTTTTCGAGACATAGCCAGCGCAGTAGGGTTTGAGAGAATGCTTGACCAAATTATATTTTGGCTTCTGCTTTTGGCGGGTACATTGGCCTTTATTGCCTTACTCTACGGTTCTCTTAAATACCTTTTAGCCGCTGGCGACACCTCGAAGGCGGAAGAGGCAAAAAAAACTATTTCATATTCAATAATAGGTGTTATTTTGATAATATGCTTGTTGGTAATACTGAAATTTTTTGCAGAAACAGCATTTAAAAAATAGCCAAAAGAGGAAAATGAAATTAGCCGCGGTAATTAATTTGAAAGACATTGAAGGATTAAACCAGAGCGCTACGGGCAGTGGCAATGTTTTAGGTTATCAGACAGCAGCCAGCCAAGTGATTATGGATGTATTTTCGAACTATGTATTAACAGTGGCAGTTTTTCTTGTTCTTGCCTTTGGCATTTATGGCGGTATTTTATACATCACCTCTTACGGCAATGAAGAAAAGGCAACTAAAGGAAAAAACACCATTCTCTGGGCAATAATCGGCGCCTTAGTGGTTGGGATAGCGTTTGTAGCAGTTCGTTATTTTGCAACGGAAGTTATGGGAACCAACCCAACGGCCATCCCCCAAGAGCTAAAATAGGAGAACCATGTCTTATATCAGCGATCTTAAAAATAATTTAGACCCTACACAAGTGAAGAGTAATTTTAGACCTGACGGCACAGAGTTTGCGCAGTTATTTACTAATATCATCAATTATATCTTGGTGCCAATTATTTCTATTAGCGCAGTGTTATCGCTTATTTATGGTGGCTATCTTTACATTACCGCCGGAGCAAACGCGGAGCAGGCAGAAAAAGGAAAACGTGTTATAATGTACACAGTTATCGCCTTGGTGGTTGCGATATTAAGCTACGTTATTTATGTGTTTGTTACAGAGAAGATGTGGTAGTAAAACCAAGCGCCAAGCAAGAAATGCAAGAGCTTTGTACAAAATGATATTTGTGGTACAATACAACTAAATAATTTATTAGGAGGTATAGAATGTCTAAAGCTAGAAAAATATTAAATGCTATTGGTGTTGGCGCCACTCTTCTTGTTCCTGGTGTGTCGTTAGCGCAAGGAGCTGTTGGTGGTGCGGTGGGCGGCGTATCAGTTACGCCCATAAAATTAGCATCTAATACGGATTTGTATGGTATCGTTAATAATATTTCTAAGATAGTTCTGGCGTTCGTTGGCGTGCTGGCCGTTCTTTACCTCATTTACGGCGGTGTACTCTACCTAACGGCTGGCGGTGAAGCCGAAAAAGCAAGCAAAGGAAGAACAGCGATAACTAACGCCATTATCGGTATAGTGATTATTATTCTTTCGTATGCTATTTACCAGTTTGTTACAACCAATGTTAAGTAGTTAAAAATAGCTACAAAAAACGGCGCCTTATGGGCGCTGTTTTTTGTTAGAGTTTTGCGTTACGCTTCCTTAAGCGTATTAGCGCTGTTTGTTGTCTGGCAATGGTTTCTCCGGCTCTTTTTCCGTAACCCTTAAAACTTCTTCTTCGGTGGTAATACCCGCTCTTACTTTTGCCATGCCATCCTCGTACATGGGTACCATGCCATCTGCGCGCGCCACTTTCTCGAAATCTGCCACCGACGCTTTTCTGTTAATAAGCTCTTCTATTTTAGGGGTAATTTTCAAAACTTCCGCAATTGCCACCCGCCCCTTGTAGCCAGTACCGTTACACAGCCCGCATGCTATATTGGTGGCCGTTGGTTCTACCTTTTTGCCTTTGCAGTGGGTACAGATTTTTCTAACTAACCGTTGCGCCATAACTAGATTAATGGAACCGCTTAACAAAAAAGGGGCAACGTCCATATCGAGAAGGCGGGGCATGGAGCTGGGAGCAGAGTTGGTGTGCAAAGTAGAAATAACCAAATGGCCTGTGAGCGCCGCCTGCATGGCAGTTTCCCCTGTTTCCTTGTCTCGTATCTCACCGACCATAATAATGTCGGGATCTTGGCGCAAAACGCTTTTTAAAGCCTTTGCAAAAGTATAGCCCGCTTTCTTTTTTACCTGCGTTTGGGCAATGCCCGAAATACGGTACTCAATAGGGTCTTCGATGGTGATAATTTTTACTTCTGGCTTGTTGAGCTTTTGTAAAATGGCATAAAGAGTAGTGGTTTTACCACTTCCCGTAGGACCTGTGTTTAGTATTACGCCATTGGGCTTGGCGATTGCTTCGTCGATAAGTGCCCGCACTTGGGGGGAAAATCCAAGTTCCTCCATGCTAATCATAGTGCCGCTTTGGTCTAACAGGCGAAGAACAAAAATTTCTCCCCACGCCCCCGGTATGGCAGAGACACGGACATCGACCGGTTTTTCGCCCACTGCAATGTCGAAACGGCCGTCCTGCGCTTTGCCTAGCGTATCGAGTTGCATTTTTGATAAATATTTAATGCGGTTTGCCACTTGGCGGTAGGTGCTATGGGGAATGGTTATAACATCTTGCAACATGCCATCTATTCTGTAACGTAGGCGCGCTTCTTTTTCTTCTGGCTCAATGTGAACATCGCTTGCCTGCAAATTTATTGCTCCCCCGAAGACCATTTCCAAAAGGCTTGAGGTGCTTATGCTTTTTAGCTTGGCGGCGATATTGGCAAGACTTGTAAGCTCGCCTCGTGCCCCCGCCGTTTCGTTGGGATCAACAAACATTTTTTCCAGCGTAGGCGGTTCCGGCTCAATAAAATCGTATTGTTTTATGGCAAAGGTATAGGACGTTTTAGAGCATACAACAGGAACATAATCCATATTGGTAGTTCCCGCCATTTGTTTTAAAAAAGGAATGAATTGGGGGTTTTCTGGCACGGGTGTCGCTATCCGTACTTGGTTGTTTACTTTTTCAAAAGCAATTGCCGCGTATTTTTTTGCTAAATCTTCCGGAATTACCTGCAAGGCCTTTGGCTCTATCGGGTAGCCGACCAAGTTAATATAGGGTAAGCCAAAACGTTTCGCCGTTTCCGCCGCGAGCCGTTCCTCGTCTTCCCTTGAGAAGACATTAAGCAACTTGCCTAAATCTTTTGCCATATTTTTATTGTACCACGAATACCATTTTGGCCAGTAGCCTGTGGCCAGTAGCCAGACGCAAATACAGGGGAGCAAATATGGTCAGTTGCCGGTGGCCTATATTAGCCAGATGCCAGTAGGCAGATGCCGGAAGTAAATGCAACTGAACAAGCACAGCCAGATGCCAGTGGCCGGTGGCCAGTAGCCGGAAGTAGTTCTCGTCGCTCCGCTCCTCGAACAGTAAGGAGTCAATACTGTTCGAACTGTACCCAGTGAGAACTATTCCGTTTGGTGTGATATTGAAGGTGATAGTTCTCAGCGAATACGCCTCGAACGATAAGATACTTACTGTTCGAACGAAGTGAGAATCCCGCCTAAAAAGAGTACGGGGTAAACTATCACGCCAGTACAAGAATGACGGCAATAGTTCTCGGATATTAATCCTCGAACGGTAAAAAACCATTACTGTTCGAACGAAGTGAGAACTATCCGTAGCCTCCAATACTGTTCGAACTGTACCCAGTGAGAACTATTACATTTAGTGTAATATTGGCAG
>JAGOOF010000028.1 GCA_017992655.1 Patescibacteria group bacterium | reverse complement strand
CCTCCATTACCGTTCGAATGAAATGAGAACTACTGCGTCAGTGCAAAACTCACGGCAATAGTTCTCGTCATTCCATTCCTCGAACGGTAAAAAGCCATTACTGTTCGAACGAAGTGAGAACTATCTTTTCGCCTGATGTGATGCTAACGGGATTAGTTCTCGGTGATTACCTCTCGAACAATAAGATTTTACTGTTCGAACGGAGTGAGAACTACTGCGCCAGTGCAAAACTCACGGCAATAGTTCTCGTCATTCCATTCCTCGAACGGTAAAAAGCCATTACTGTTCGAATGAAATGAGAACTACTGCGTCAGTGCAAAACTCACGGCAATAGTTCTCGTCATTCCATTCCTCGAACGGTAAAAAGCCATTACTGTTCGAACGGAGTGAGAACTATTCAATTATTTTTTGATAAGATTAAGAAACTGTTCTTCCGAAATAATCTTTACATTTAGATTTTGTGCTTTGGATAATTTTGAACCTGCTTCTGCACCCGCTACAACATAGCTCGTTACCTTACTTACAGAAGAGGAGGCGTCTCCTCCTAGCTGGCGCACTTTTTCTTCTGCTTCTCCGCGTGTCATAGTTTCCAGCCCTCCGGTAAAAACAAAAGTTTTTCCTTTTAGGGGGCCGTTAGCTGCTGCTTTAGGAGGATTAGTTATTTTTATGCCAGACAAAAGAAGGTCTTTGATTGTCTCTTTATTCTCTGGCTTTGCAAAATAATCCGCAATCGTTTGAGCGGACGGTGCTCCAATTCCATAAACACTATTCAGCTCTTCCACGCTTGCGTTCTCCACTCTTTTTAGATCGCCAAAATACTGCGCTAGGTCAAACGCGGTTTCTTCACCGACGGTTGGAATACCGAGCGCATTAATAAAGCGGTGGAGACTGATTGTCTTAACATTATCAATTGATTTAATAATATTTTCCGCCGATTTATCGGCAAATCTTTCCAAATGTCTTAAATCTTCGGCGGTCAGTTTAAAAATATCAGCGTAATTCTTGACAAGCCCTTCTTCATAAAGCTTTTTTAATATTTTAGGACCGAGGCCAACAATATCAAAACAAGACTTAGAAACAAAATACTGTAATTGGCGCAATTTTACAGACGCCAAGGTACTATCGCTTACTCTAAAGGCAACTTCGCCACTTTTGCGCGTAACCTTTGCTCCTTCGAAAGTACGGGGCATTTGCCAGCGCTTTGCTCCCTTTGGGCGAAGACTTTTAATAACATTAACCACTGCCGGAATAATATCACCCGCTTTGTGGATAACGACAGTGTCGCCAATCCTAATGTCTTTACGGTCTATTTCATCTTGGTTGTGGAGTGTCGCTTTGGAAACCGTTGAGCCCGCCAAGAGCACGGGTTTTAAAAGGGCAACGGGCGTCAACGTACCTGTTCTTCCTACTTGCACCTTAATATCAGTTATTTCTGTTGTTGCCTGCTCCGGAGAAAACTTAAACGCTACCATACCTCGTGGCGCTTTCCCTACCACTCCAAGTTTGGCGCGCACTTTTTCATTTTCCACTACCACCACCACGCCGTCGACCATATAGGGCAACTTCTCTTTCTTTTTCTCCCATACACTATGAAAGTGTACCAACTCTTCGCTGGTTTTGCACAAGCGATTGTACTCGATAATAGGAAGTCCTAAGGATTGAGCAATAGCGTGCTCCTCACTGTGTGTTTTTTGTCCTAATTCAGAAACCAATTCATAAACGGCAAATTTTAGGTTGCGAGAGGCAGTGATTTTAGGATCAAGCTGACGCACCGCTCCCGCAGCGGCATTGCGGGGATTCGCAAAAGGGGTAAGACCCGCCCTCTTTTGTCTGGCGTTAATTCTTTCTAAATCTTCCTTGGTCATATAAACTTCACCTCTTACTTCAAACGCACTCTGCGATGCGCGTTCAAAATAGGGTGATTTTGTATTTAGTTTTAACGGGATAGAGGAGATTGTTTTGATATTCGCAGTAACATCTTCTCCTACCCAGCCGTCGCCCCTTGTTGCCGCTCTTTGCAATATTCCCTTTTTATAAATTAACGATATAGCAAGACCGTCCATTTTTAATTCGGCAAAATAACCATCGACAAGCTCTTTCTTCCCCACTAACTTCGCAATTCTTTCCTCCCAACTATAGAGCTCGTCGGGAGAAAAAACATCGACCAAGGAAAGCATTCTTGTTTTATGGGAAACTTTAGTAAATTTCTCGAGTGGCTTTCCTCCTACAACCTGGGTGGGAGAGTCGGCTGTTACCAAAGAAGGGTACTTTCTTTCCAGTTCTTGCAACTCGTGTTTTAACGAATCGAGAACTTCGTCGCTCATTGTGGGCTTATCGAGTACATGATAGCGATAACGATGTTTGCTAATTTCTGCCTTTAGCCTTTTAGCGCGTAAAAGAACTTCTTGTGGAATTTTTGTTGCCATAACCCTATTTTACAACTACCGATAAGCTATTAACAAGGGTTTGCGCTGATTGTAAGCACGTAGTTATCTCAAAACCTGATAAGCAAACACCAAGGAAAGCCGCCACTTTTTATTGTTCGAGGGCTACTGCCCGGGAACTAAAGATCGTAAGTTCTTATCGTTCGAGGTGTACTCACCGAGAACTATCGATCGCTAGTGCTGAAACTGACGCGTTAGTTCTCGCTCCGCTCGAACAGTAAGAGGGCAGGTCGTCACTTTTTATTGTTCGAGAGAACTGCGCGTAGCGCCATCTCGAGAACTACTAGAGCCGATATTACACCTGTCCCGGTAGTTCTCGCTTCCGCTCGAACAGTAACAGGATTATCGTTCGAGGGTTACTGCCCGGGAACTAAAGATCGTAAGTTCTTATCGTTCGAGGTGTACTCGCCGAGAACTATCGATCGCTAGTGCTGAAACCGACGCGTTAGTTCTCGCTTCCGCTCGAACAGTAACAAGCATTGCAGGGCGCTTGTAGCGCCTACACAAAAAACAATGCCCTCATATTCTACTAGCGTTCACTAGTTGGTGAATTCCCCATATAGGATCCATACGCCCACGAAGAGCACTAATAAGACCGTAGACACTAGCAATTACCACCACGAGGTTGAACAGCTTCCCTACATAAGGGTAAACATTACCCCCCGTAAGCTCATCAAGAAATAGCAACAAAACACTGCCCAAAATCGTAACCACAAAAATCATAAAGCCGTTGCGCACATGGAAAGCCCCAAACTGATCGTCTTGTTTTACGAGAGCGAGTGGCACTAAAAAAACAACGCTAAAGTAAGCAAGACCAAACAAAAGGCGCGCACTAAGACTTGGCTTTTTAAGCATTCCCCTCCTAATCTCGGCTAATTACTTTTTGCCCCCTAGTTTATTCGCAAGACCACCAATTAAGGGAAGAGGCTTCATTTCGCCGTTAGCCGCATTAATAATACCTAAAATAGACCATATTACCACAACAATAGATAGTATGGGGTAAAGAAACACCCCAATGCCAAGGGTCCCCACTGCAAAAAACCCTGTTGCAACATAAACGGCAAGCGTTATAAGAAATAAAACCATTCCTTGACGAGCGTGGTACTGGGCAAATTTATTTTTGGGCAAAGCGAGCAAGGGAACTAAAAACAAAATTCCCAAATAACCCACTATTGCATACAACTTTCCCTCTTCAACTTCACCACCGCTTTTTGTCTTTTTTTCCTCTGCCATAATTGACCTCCTATTAATGTTTTTAATTTTCAATATCGACTTTGGGTGCCTGTTTCACTTTTTCTTTTTCGCTTTCTTCGACATCGAATAAATCCATCTCTTTAAAGCCAAGCTTGGTCGCGATAAGGTTGGTAGGAAATACCTGCATTTTGACATTAAGATCGCGCACACTACCGTTGTAATACCGGCGCGAGGCCTCGATTTTATTTTCCGTTTCAGAAAGTTCATCTTGCAACTTGCTAAAGTTTTCCGTTGCGCGCAAGGCAGGATAGTTCTCCGCCACCGCAAAGAGTGATTTAAGGGTGTCCGTTAAGGCATCCTCTGCTTGAGCCTTGTTGCTAAGCCCTTTCGCCTGCATTGCTGTTGAGCGCGCTTTTGCAACATCGGCAAAAACCTTACTTTCATGCTTCGCATAACCTTTAACAGTAGCCACTAAATTAGGAATAAGGTCATAGCGCCGCTTGCTTTGTACGGTAATATCACTTAGCGCCTCTTTTGCTCGCATTCTTAAACCCACCAACGAGTTATAGGCAGCAACCACCCACAGCAAGACAAGGACTAGTACCCCTACTAAAACCCAAACGATAATCATATTGCTCCTCTATTATTTGCTTTATCTTTTAATTCGCTGTTATATTAACCCCGGCCGACAAAACCACCTCGAAACTCCCAGACTCTGTTTTGGTTGATTGTATGTTTGCTGGCTCTGTATCAAAAAAGGCAGTTAAAGTATATTCTTTTCCGTCGGCACTCTTGTAACCATAATAAACTTCTGGCGCGTCGGGGTCAACAGGCAGGGCGGGTAAAAAATCGGGGACAAGTGCGGCAAGGGGGGTGGCACTATCTTGAGTAGGACTTGTATCTGGCGAAAGAGGATAAAGACCATTTTTAATATAGTACTGCTCGAGCGCGGTTTGTATGTTAGCCAAATCTTTTTTGCGTGCACTGTCGCGACTTTCCGCCACAGACACAGTCGACGCGCCAGAGTCATTCACTTTAATTACCGGTGTTTTCACCATACTCTGTTCCGCAGGAAGTAAAAAGAAAAAATAAATAGCGCCAGCGCCCACAATAAGCAAGAAAATTATACCAAAAAGGTAGAGCCCACTTTTACTCTTTGTTTGTTGAGCGGCGGGAGAGTTTTGCTGTGCCCACCCAGTGGTGTTATGTGGCGAAGGAGTTGGTGCTTGAGCAACCGGTGGTACACCGTATTGATTAGAAGGGGGAACAACAGTTTGCTCACTCCCTAGAGGAGAAGCCATAGGTTGAGGAGTGGCTGCTTGTCCTTGCGGAGGAGGTGGTACAGATGGTGCTTCGCCATACGGATTAGGTGTAGGCGACACAGATGCAGACGACATATTATGGTCAACGCCACCAGGGTTACTCGAAGGTAAAGTAGTAGGCAATGGTGGCTTAATACTACTACCACCCCCTAAAAAGGTATCCGTATAGCTAGGGGCCGGCGGGGCCGGCGGGGCGGGAGGAGGTGTTTGCGCGGGAGGGGGTGAAAAGGAAGATACACCAGGGGTCGCGGGGTCAATGGAAGTATAATTACCACCACTGCCCGGTGGAGCACTTACACCATCTGGCGAAACATTATTACCAAAATAATCCTGCTGGGTCATTTTCTCCTCCTTTTCCTCAATTCCATTATACTACATTATCGCTTACGAATTTCGCTTAGTGCCTTCTCTAATTGCGGATCCCCTCCTTCTTCCACTTCGCCATCTTTATACTCCACCACAATATCTGGCTCAATACCATTTTTCTCTATGTGGTGACCCTGTGGAGTAAGCCATTGAGCAATAGTAAGCTTAAGGGCAGCGCCTAGTTTTAAGTCTTTAAATATCTGCACTGTTCCCTTGCCGTAAGTTTTTTCACCCAGGACCAAGCCACGCTTATACTCTCGCATTGCTCCTGCTACTATCTCACTAGCAGAGGCTGAGCCTTTATTGACCATTACAACCAACGGCTCTCGTGCAAACGTGGGTTCACCCTCTGTGGTGATTGTACTTATTTCGCCATCTTTTAGTTGCTCTTTTACCACAACCGAGCCCGCAGGCAAAAAGAAACCCGCCACCTCTACTGCTTTATCAAGCAATCCACCCGGATTATTACGTAAATCGAGAATAATGCGACTAATACCGGCATTTTTAATTTCACTCGCTGCCTGGCTAAGCTGCGCGGTAGAGTTATCACCAAATTGACGCATTGTAATAACTGCGACATCGTCTTCTCGTTCCCATGTAACATCTTGCACGTTAATTGCCTCGCGAATAATTTTGTATTCCTTAGGCTCTGTACTGTTACGCACAATTGTTAGCACCACCTCTGTACCGCGCTTTCCTCTAATTTTAGCAATCACTGCATCAAGCGAGAGCTTGTCTGTGTATTCGCCGTCCACCGCCAAAATTTGGTCGCCAGGCTCTAGACCCGCTTTTTCTGCCGGTGAATTTTTAAGGGGGGTAATAATAGTAGGAACACCGTTACGACGACCGATCTCTGCCCCGATCCCCTCTAGCTTGCCACTGAGTTCTTCTTGAAAAGTTTTAGACTCTTCAGGAGTTAAGAAGGAGCTATAGGGGTCCTCAAGAGAAAGTACAAGGCCATTAATCGCGCCATACAATGCCTTTTCTGCGTCCATCGTCCGCAGGTAATTTCTACTTAGTTCATCATAAACCTGCCAGAATAAACCAAAATCGACATCTTCTGGCTTACCAAAGTCAGTATTTACAAGGCGGGGGATATAGCGCTGGTCAAGCTTCATATTGCCATGACCAAAGAGGTAGCCAAAGGAAAAAGCTACCAACAAAAGGACAACAACGCCTAAACGTCCGCTAAAGCGAGAATTCTTCTTC
>JAGOOF010000027.1 GCA_017992655.1 Patescibacteria group bacterium | reverse complement strand
ACCCGTTGGCCCCCAAAAGTTTTCTTCTTGCCCCTGCCCCTCTACTTTTTCTAGATTATTTAACGTAAGTAAAAATTGCATAGACTCTTGATCTTTTGCAATCGCATCGTTACCGCTAAAATAAGTGCCGACAAACTGCTTGGGGTCAAGGCCGAGCCAGTCTTTACTGGTTAAAAATTCCCAAGCCCACCCAATAGCCTGCGTCTTAAAATAAGAAGTGTTACCATCCGCGTCCATCGGCGTGTCTAATCCACCTTTATCTGTGTTATATCCAAAACTAAAATTGCCTGCCATTTCGAAAAGCGTGAGGTGAGTTTTATCACCCACTTCGTCTATATCGCTGGTTCTAAAACAAGGTTGAATCGATATCAACCTTTTTTCGCTTGTAAGCTCTGGTTTTAAGTAATAGGGCTTAAACTGTTGCATACCCGCCGAGGTAAAAAGGACAGAGGGGTCATTTTCGGGGCGCAGAGAAGAAGAGGGCACAAGTCTGTGCCCCTTTTCTTTAAAAAATTCACTAAATTTCTCGCGCAACTCTTCGCTGTTCATAGTTATTTTACATAAAATGGTTGTGTTAGAAAACGCAAAACACGCGTCCAGCTTGTTTGTTCGGCCACCGGCACTTCTGCCACTAAGTCGGCATTGGAAACCACTCCTCCTACCACCGAACCCATTACTTCTTCTATGTAGCTATTCGGCTCTTGCACATCCACAAAGTTCTGGCTTGTCATGGCGGCTAATCT
Organism: Patescibacteria group bacterium; assembly: GCA_017992655.1. GTDB lineage: Bacteria > Patescibacteriota > UBA1384 > UBA1384 > UBA1384 > UBA1384. Next base: position 6,321 of record JAGOOF010000027.1, on the reverse strand, counting down.
TTTTTGGTAAGCAGGGTAGTTTACACCGTAAACTACCTTAACATAGTTAATTGTTTCACGGGGCATATTATTGGGGTAGCCCGCAGCCGCTCCTGGCCCACCATTATAGGCCGCCAGCGCTAGTTGCACTTTATTAGGACTATCGGCATAACGCCCTAAAAGGCCGGCAATGTGAAAGACGCCAGCACAAATATTGGTTTTTTGATCGTAAATATCGCCAGTAATACCAGAGCGCGCTTTAATACCGGCAAAAGTGGCAGGCATTATTTGCATGAGTCCGGACGCACCCACATAAGAACGAGCTGTTGTCTTAAAACCACTTTCTTGCTTCATAATGGAAAGCACGAGAGCACTATCGACATCCGTTAGATTGAGCTCTTGTTTGCATTGCTCAATGGTTTGCAGAATATCCATTGGCACGGGAAACATTTCATCGGCAATAAGTTTAGGCAACGTAAAAAAAGCAACCGCTAAAAGCAACAAGGTGCCTGCAAAAAACAACATTCTATTTAAAACCTTGCGATTCATTTTGCCTTTTATATTTTACCAACTAAAGTGTATCAATAAATGAACGATTTGAAAATAAAATAAAGAGTAAATTGCGTTTAAAAAGAAAACGGCCACTTGCTCGTCGTATGCAAGTGGCCGGTGGTGGAGGGGGAATTCGCGCGAGAGGCACACCTCCCTGTTCCATTCCTTCCCCTCCCGTAGCCGCCTGCGTCCAGGCGGCCAACCTCGAGGTTGGTGTGGTGGGTTTCCACGCACATGGACTAGCCTTACGCCCATGCGGGGACCTGCCATCCCAACCTCGAGGTACGATTAGCGGTTTCACGGCTTATGTGGAAGTGTGCCCCACAACCGTGTTCCGCTGGGGGAGGTCCTCAGCCCTTACAGGGCTGCCTCCCTCTAGTCTTAATCACATTAACTCCCCCTTTTTCCTTCAAAACACTGCTCCAGCCCACTGTTGGGCTGGAGCAGTCCACTGCAAGCAATTAGTAATTGCTTGCAACGGACTAGGTTTTGATGTGTCAATATGCACTGTTTGTTTTTTCTGACTAACGACACACTATACCACATATTTTGTACTTTGTCAAGATCAGTGGGGCAATATTTGGACAACGTCAATAAGCCCTCGTATTCTTTTTACCGTTCGAGGAGCCTGTTATTACTGTTCGAGGTGTAATCACCGAGAACCCTGCACCATTCGATGCAAGGCAAGCCCGCGCTGAGCGGGGTAAACTATCTTATTACTGTTCGAAGCGTAATCGCTGAGAACTATTTATCGTTAGTTTTTCTAAACGCAATAGTTCTCACTGGGTACAGTTCGACAGTAAAATCTTATCGTTCGAGGAATGGAATGAAACGAGATGCCTGTGGCGAGAGAAGCGAGCTGCCATCTTGACCAGCCTCGACTAGACGCCGAGCCTGCATTTACTTCGATACTGGGAAGTATCGAAGTAAATGCTGATTAAGAAGTGGCGGAAAGAGGTTTGTAGAGGGTTTGAGGGGATTTAGAAATTGGATAGTTCTCGCTCCCGCTCGAACAGTAAAGTTTTTATTGTTCGAGGGCTAATGCCCGAGAACCCCGCTGAGCGGGGCAAGCTTTGCGACCTGTGTTGAGCTTGTCGAAACACGAACAGTAAAGTTTTTATTGTTCGAGGAATGGAATGACGAGAACTATTGCCGTGAGTTTTGCACTGACGCAGTAGTTCTCATTTCATTCGAACGGTAATGGAGGTCACGGATAGTTCTCGCTCCCGCTCGAACAGTAAAATCTTATCGTTCGAGAGAATTACGCGAAGCGTCATCTCGAGAACTATTTACCGCCATTCTTGTACTGACGCGGTAGTTCTCACTCCGTTCGAACGGTATTAGAATTCACCTCTTCTGGCTACCGGCTACTGGCATCTGGCTTATATTGACCACAGGCCACTTTTTTTGACATTTGAGATTTGACATTTGCGATAATATATAAGCGCAAAAAAACCGTTCTAATTACGGTTTCTCTTCTAGCGCCCCCCAAGACTGGTGGCGCGGGTGGGAGTCGAACCCACACAACCTTGCGGTCAAGGGATTTTAAGTCCCTCGTGTCTGCCAATTCCACCACCGCGCCACAGCCAAACAATACAACTTTATCATTTTTAACTGGTTAGGTCAATCGACCAGCCACTTCTTCCGTTATCGATTATGCGCCCGTTTAGAGTAAAGCCGGCCGCCTTTTTATGCCCTCCTCCGCCGAACAAACGTGCTATTTTAGAAATATCAATTGTGCTACTTTCAGTACGGATGCTAGTTTTGATAGTTCCGTCTCCTTGCTCCGCAAACAGCATTGTTGCTTTCGCGTTTGGAGTGGAATTAATAATATTAACAACACCAGCCAAGTCGTCGAGGTTTGCTCCTGATTTTTCGAAATCAGCGCTGGTTACATAAGAAGTTACAACACCGTAATTATTTCTTTTTACGCGCGAGAGCGCTAGGCCCCACAGCTTCAAGCAAGACAACCGTTTATTCAACGCAATATTTTGCGATATTGTATTAAGCCTCCCCCCGTAAGACATTAAACGGGCAGCAAGCGCATACACTCTCGGGCATGTGTTAGAATGTTGGAACCCGCCAGTATCGGTGTACAAACCTGTTAAAACCAATGTTGCCAAGTCTCGGTTTATTTTAGCATTAAGAGCTTTGATCACCTCGAAGATTAGTTCCGCGGAGGCAGCCGCTTCGTCGTTAACAAAATTAATTGTCGCAATCTTGTGCAGGTCGTTTTTTAAGTGATGGTCGATATTTATGAGAGTTTTGTGCCCGCTATACTCTTTCACTCTTTCCGCAAAACCTGTCCTACGTACGTCTCCGCAATCCACGGTGCAAATAACATCATAATCCCCAAACAAACAATCTCTTTTGATTTTTTTGATGCCGGGGAGAAAAGAAAATACCTTAGGAATAGGATCACAGCAAACGCAGTCGACTTTTTTCTTTTTTTGTTCTAGCGCCAGCCCAAGCGCTAACGAAGATGCAATTGCATCGCCGTCTGGTGATTCGTGAAAAATAATTAAGATAGAAGAGGCCTTATTTAGCGCTTCTATTACTCTCTCGAGCATGGCAGTAAAATTAGTTCTCTGTCTGTTACTCCGCCCTCCGGCTCTATCTTCCAGCTATCTACCAATTTTGTGGGCAAGCCTTCTGCCTTGATTAATTCATCTTTTTTGTCGGGTTTACTTAAAACAACGTCATTTGGTTCTAAGTTATTAATGGTCGCTGCCACGTCTTTAATGGTGGTTGTTTCCCCGAGCTCCAAAACCAGTGCGTCTATGTCTCCAAGTTGGTCGTCGATATGTGGCTGTCCGTTAAGGGCGCGCCAGAAAACCACGTGCGCTCCGTCTGCGTAAATAGAATACATGTTTTCCTCTTCGGAGGATATAAGAATGTTTTCTATTTCGAATTCCCCTGGGCCAGGCACTTCAAATTCACCAACCTTTATTTTCTCTCCAAACTCGATAGTACTGTTTTTTGTTTGCGCAATGAGTGTTTTGTTTTTTGTTTTAAAGGTCATTTTTTCACCTATTTTTTAGCGCTTTTTTTAGGTTTTTTCACAACCGCTTTTTTTACTTCTTTTTTCTTTGTTTCCTTTTTTTCCACTTTTTTCTCTGGCTTTTTTGCTACAACGGCGTCCTCTTTTTTCGCTACGGCTTTTTTCGCTACTTTGGCCTTGGTCTTGTTAGCCGGCTCCTTATTTACCGCTCCCAAATCGAGTTGCAAACTGCAACGGTGCGTTGCTGGCTCAATATTAATTAAGCGGAAAGAATATTTCTCGCCAACACGCACTATTTTATTAGGATCTTGCACATTTTCACCCAGTTGAGATAAGTGGCACAACCCCGCAACGTGGTCGGAAAGCTTCACGAATGCACCAAAGTTAGTAATGCGGGTTACTTCCCCCTCAATAATTGCGCCTGGCCTGTACTGCTCGTAGGCGCGGATCCATGGATCTGGCTGCAACCTTTTTACACTAAAGGAAACACGGTTGCCGTCTATTTGAATAACTTTTACATTTATTTTTTGTCCAACCTGGAAAACAGTGTTGATATTTACTACCCTGTCCCAAGAAATTTCGGAGATATGCACAAGCCCTTCAACGCCACCTGCGTTAATAAACACGCCAAAAGGAACGATGCCGGTTACAACGCCTTCCAAAACATCGCCAATCTTTACTGTTTCTGCGGCTGTTTCGCTTAAAAGACCTTGTGTCATTTTTTCTGAAAAAATAAGCTTATTGGCATTTTTGTCCACACTCAACACTTTAACTTTGAGCATTTGCCCCACCATTTCCTGTAGGCGGCGGGCAATCTCACTGCTACTTCCACTTTGCACCCGTGGGTAATGCTGGCTATTAAGCTGGGAAACAGGAATAAAGCCATCGATACCACCTGCTTCTACCAATAAACCACCACGGTTTGCGCCCGCTACCTTAACTGTCATAATTTCTCCAGATTGGCTCTTGTCTTCTAGCGTTTGCCAAAGCGCTTCGCGGTTTGCTCTTTTGTGAGAAAGAATTACATAGCCATCGTCGTTTTCTGCCGATAGAACAAAAACATTGACCTTGTCACCTTCTTTAAGTTCGCTTGTATCAAAGGAAAATTCTTGTTCGGGAATGATGCCTGTTGCCAAGCCCGCTACGTCGGCGAGGATTTTTCGAGAACTTGCACTACGCACAACTACTTCGATAGTATCACCCTGTTTAAAGGGGACTAATGAATCCTCGAACTGCTCAACGAGCTCGTCCATGTTTTTGGGGTCTTTTTTACTGGTTTTAATTGCCAAACTTACCTCCCGATCTCTTTGGATCCAGGCATATATTTTTGCTTAATTTTTTGTACATTTATTTGTCTCCTTTGTTGTGGCAGAACAAAAACGAAATTATAAAATATGTAAATAATACCCGCTGTCCACACCACTCCCAGCGCCAAAAGCCATAAGCGCCATGAGATTAAAGTTATACCCTGATTACGGCAAAAAATCAAGAGCAGTGCCAAAAGAGCAGGGTAAAAGAGCCAGTTGGAAATAAGGGCGGCCATTCTTTTTGTTACAGGGTTTGCGTTACGTTTTTTCACCACAAACAAAATTATCGCGCCCATAATACACGCAAGCAATACCGCTACCATAGGCCACATATAGACCATGGTTGTTGGCGGATCTACCGTAAGGTATGCTACATCAAAAAACTGGACAATATCTACCATTGCTCTTTATTTTTACCATATTTACACCTGCTTGTCCACGCCCCGGTAAATAAAAATTGTTCTATGCATTAATAACCTAGCATTAGCCACGCCAGTTCTCTTTTGCCCGTTCGTAAATATTGGTTGTACCAATATCAAACCATTGGCCAGAAAATACATAGCCCCGTGCTTTCTTTTTTTGCGCCAGGGCAGGCAGGAAATCACGTTCTAAAGAAAAAACTGTTTTTTTAGGCATAAAAGAGAATATATCGGAGCGGGCAATATGAAGACCAGAGGCAACTAAGCGGCTTGTAAAGTGGTTGTTAATCGGCTTTTCTATGAATTCCACTAATTCTTGGCCCGAAAGGCGAACAGCACCATAGCTAGACGGATCGTCAGTCGAGGTCACCGCCAACGTTACCACGCCACCACTATTTTCGTGAAATACTGTTAGTTCTCTTATGTTAATATCAACCAAAACATCGCCGTAAATAAAAAGAAAAGTGTCGTCTCCCACAAACCTCTTTGCCAGTTTTAGCGCACCACCGGTTCCTTTTGGCGCACCTTCTTCGATATAGTGAATTCTAATTCCCCAGTTAAGGCCGTCGCCAAAATAGTTGCGAATCTTTTGCCCGTGAGCACCAGTAACAATAGCAACATTGGCTACTCCGCTTTTCGCAAGCCAGGAAACGGTATATTCAAGAATAGGCTTATCGTTAATCTTAAGCATTCCCTTTGGGGTATTTTCCGTTAGATCGCCCATTTTCTTGTCTATACCACCTGCTAAAATTACGGCTTTTTTTAGGCCAAAAGCGAAATGCTGGCTCAGCGCGTACTCGATAGCATGTGAACGGCTACGGATTTTTGCACCATCAATCTCGCCATCGATGGCGCGGACTATATCTTTGCGCAGTGTAATAGTGACTTGCTGGCGATCCATAAAAATTCTTATAAATACGGCACGTGGGGTATTTGCTTTTAATGTGGTGCCACGGGTCAGAATCCCTGTCCCGATTGGCTATCTATTTGCTGTAAGCAAGAGATAGACAGAGGGAGAACTGACGACCTCTGCTCTACTTTACCCCGCCCGCAGAGGCGGGGC
>JAGOOF010000026.1 GCA_017992655.1 Patescibacteria group bacterium | reverse complement strand
ACTCAACAGGAGGTGTACTGTCGTTAGTTCCCTCTGGCTTTCTCTCCCTTGCAAAAATAAAGACTGCGGCAGTTGCTAAAACTACAGTTAAGGCGATTATTACCCCGACCAGTATTTTCTTTTTCCTGTCCCAAATTATCATATTTCTCCTTTTGTCTGTTAGGTGTTAACTAATTTTTACCGACGGTTTATTTTAAGTGCCCTTGTTAACCACAAAAAAATGAGTATCAAAGCTAGAACACTATTAATATACCAAATTAAGGCAATAAGTTCAGGCGATATGGTGAGCCATTTGTTGATATAGAGAAGAATAAACAGGGCAACCGCTACTATTACACCGGTGATTGATGATATTATATCTTGTCGGCTCGGGGTTAACGTTAAACTGATTGAAAGAAAAAGATAAAGCCATAATCCATCTATATATTGCCAGTTGTCTGCAAGTGCGAGCATGGGAACTTTAATGGTGCTTAGAGGTATTGTAATTGATTTGCCAAACTCAAGTGGCATTTGGCGGGCAATAAAGTAAATTAATGTAAAACCGAGAACTAACGGTGCAAAAGATATAAAGAGTTGCCCGATAACGGGTATTTTGGGTTTTTGGTGTATTACATGCCCGCCAGAGCGAGAAAAAAAATTAACTTCTGACACGGGCGTCCCTGTAAGAACGGCACTTATTAGATGCGCGCTTTCGTGTATTACTACTCCCGGGAACATCAGTACCAAGTAAAAAAAATGGGGTAAAATTTTGAGCAGTAACTGATTCACCCCGAACGTTAAAATGAGAAAAAGAATAATAGCGGTAACAAAGGAAATCATTTATTTCCAAGTGCAACTAAAACGTCATTGTCCTTCGTGACAGAGGGTGATTCTAATAGGGTTGTCTGGTACTTGTTGGAGACTATTTTTTCCACAGCTTGCGCTTCTTCTAACTTCCCAGAGTTATAATAAATGACGGTAGTTGCGTATCGGCTTAGAGCGTTACCGACGGTAATATTGACGAACCCGTCTTCCTCAAGAGCCTCTTTCATGAGCTGAGCCTCTCCGCTTCTTCCGTTGCCATTAACCACTCTTACTTTGACGCTTGCTTTGTCTATGGTGCTAGCGGGTGTTGTTGGAGTAACGGCTGGTGTCTCGTTAAGTGCGACTTTTGTAGCTGTATCGCCATCGATATTTGCTGTTTCGTTTGGTGTCTCTTCTTGCGCTGTGGTGGTGCTGTCATTTTGATTTCTGCTATCCTCGCCGGTGAGCTGTTTATAAATAAGCCAGCCGGCAAGTACAACAAGTAAAACTAACGCGCAAACAGCAAGTAGCAGATAGTAGTTCAGAGTATCTGGCTTGTTCTCGTGGCGAGGCTGATCAAAAAAAGCCCCTTTGTCTGATTCTCTTCTGTTGCTTGCTATATCACCAGGGGTGACTGGTTTTTGCTTTGGTGCTTTTATTATATCTATGCTTTTTGCCATATTTCTATTATACCATTAATGGGTAAAACGGCGGATAACCCCTTTAACTTTGCCTTGAATTGTGGCGTTCTTTGTAAAAATAGGGCGGTACTTAGCGTTTGCTGGTTGAAGGCGAATTCTTGTTTTTTCACGAAAATACTTTTTTAGCGTTACATAATCGTTGTCAACAAGGGCTACTACTATATCCCCATTTCTCGGTTTTTCTGTTTTTTCAATGACGACGTAGTCTCCATCGAGTATCCCCTCGTCTTCCATGGAGTCGCCGCGCACCTTAAGCGCGAATGTGTTTTTCCCCATCATGTCTCGGGGAATGCTAATAGTTTCTCTTGTCCTAATTGCCTGTATCGGTGAGCCTGCGGCGATGGCGCCCATTAAAGGTATGTCAAAAGTTTGTTCTTCGAACTGAGGAGTAAGTTGGATGCTTCTTGCTGCATTGAACTCATTATCGAGTGCTTTTTTGTCTTTTAATGCTTGGATATGATCTGTAACGCTAGCAAGAGAAGAGAAGCTAAAATATTCTGCTATCTCCCTGTAACTTGGCGCATATCCGTTTTCGTTAACATAGCCCGCAATAAAATCGAGGATTTCTTTTTGTCTTTTTGTTAGCGGTTGCATTTTTCTCCTTTGATTTTAAGTTATCCACAGCGAATGCGCGAAAATCTTTTCTTCTTTTGTTATTATACCGAACAAAAACCGTATGTAAAGTTGTGGATAACTTAGTGGGAAAATATTGACAATCATTTTAATTATTGTTCCTATCGGTTGTGCAATTTTTTTAATCATTTTTTTCTTTCGACTTGCGCGGAAAGTTATAAACATTAAGCGCGCCGTCTCCGAATTTTTTATTAATAGAGTCGATTATTTTATCAATGGCGTGTTGGTTTTTATTTTCGATTAAGGAAAGTTGTGTACTGTTTTTACAATAGGTGAGAGAGGATGAGCTGATTGCAACGTGGTAAGGGCTGTTGTGAGCACATTTTTCTAACAGTTTAACGGCAATAGCGGTAATAGTAGCCTGGCGATTAGATGGCGTTATTCTCTCGTGCGCGTGGCTTAAAATCCCCCTTGTATTGGTGCCACTATTTTTTATAGACACTTCAATTTTTTGCGCCTCAAGATTACATGCGCGCAAACGACGCGCTACATTTATACTTAGCTCTACAAGAGCTTCTCGCGCGCCTTTGCGATTTCTTTGTTTTGGTGCTAGAACTCTCGAATGGCCAACGCTCTTTGCCCCTCCCTCTGTTTTTTTTATATCGTAGCCATGGAGATTTAAATACCATCTTTCCCCTGCTTGCCCCATTACGGCACGTAGCCTTTCTGCTCCCGCAGACCATAGATCGAGAGGGGTTTTAATGCCAGCGGTTGCGAGCTGGAAGGCAGTTGCTTTGTTAATACCGCAAAGGAAAGTAATATCCTTGATTTCTGTAAATGTTTCTTTAATTTCTTCTTTTCTTATAACAAAAAGGCCATCGGGTTTTTTTATTTTACTTGCCGTCTTAGAAAGAAAAACATTGGGAGCGATGCCGATTGAGCCGGTAACATATTCCCCTACTTTTTCCTTAATGCTTTTTTTTATATTTAAAGCGATATCTTTTGCTCTATTTGTACTGCGCTCCTTCGGCGCGAGAAGAACACTAAATTCATCGATGCTATAAGGAGTAACCCATGGGCTAAAGTCATCGAGGATACGCCTGATTTTTTTGTGGTAATGGCTGTAAAGATTAAGGCGAGAGGAGGCAACAACGAGTCCCGGCAGTAATTTTTTCGCATCTCCTACCCTTTGTCCAGTATAAATCCCTTTTCTTTTTGCCTGGTAGCTTTGGGCGATAATAGAGCCACTTGGCCCGTTGTGGTGAACGATTGCAACCGCGCGAGCGCGCCACTGTTTATTCTCTTGCTGTTCTACAGATGCAAAAAAGGCATCCATATCAAGAAACAAGTATTTGTAGTCTTCTATCATATTGTTATTATACCGAACAAAAACCGAACAATAAAATATTCATTGACCATTTTTATTATCGAAAAATATTAAAGCAAGCAGTACGTTGAATTATTGTTTTTAATAACATATAATCAAACCAAGATGAACACTTTTTCTCCTACCGAGGGCAATGAAGAAATATTTAAGCGCTGGCAAAAAGCTGGCGTCTACAATGCCAATGAAACCGATGCCAATAAGCGCTATGTTCTTAATATGTTCCCTTATCCTTCCGGTGAGGGTCTTCATGTTGGCCATGTTGAAGGTTGGGTTGGAAGTGACATTTTAGCTCGTTATTTTCGCTCTAAGGGCTACAACGTTTTGTACCCCATTGGCTGGGACGCTTTCGGTTTACCGGCCGAAAATTTTGCCATTAAAAAAGGTGTTCACCCTCGTAAAACAACAAACGATAATATCGCGCGCTTTAGCGAACAAATAAAAGCACTAGGTATTTCTTGCGACTGGTCTAGGGAGATCAATACTTCTGATCCGTTGTACTATAAATGGACACAGTGGCTTTTTTTACAGCTCTACAAAGAAGGGCTTGCTTATCGCGCGCTTGCCAAAGTTAATTGGTGCAATTCATGTCAAACGGTGTTGGCAAATGAGCAGGTTATAGCAGGGCGTTGTGAGCGTTGCGATAGTGTGGTAGTGCAAAAAAAATTAAAACAGTGGTTTTTTAAAATTACCGAGTATGCAGAACGTCTTTTAACTGACACAAAAAATCTTGACTGGCCAGAACATATTAAGGCAATGCAACGTAACTGGATCGGACGCTCCCAGGGTGCGGAAATCGATTTCACAATTGCGGACACCGACAAAAAGATAACTGTGTTTACGACAAGGCCAGACACTTTAAACGGTGCTACCTACATTGTTTTAGCACCGGAACACCCTCTCGTTGCTTTGTGTACTAAAGAAGAACAGAAAAAGGCAGTTGAGGTATACTGTGAAGAAACTGCTCAAAAAACAAATCTTCAGCGAACAGATTTTGCTAAGGAAAAAACAGGTGTATTCACTGGAAGCTATGCCCTCCACCCTGTAAGCAAAAAGAAATTGCCAATTTGGGTGGCAGACTACGTCATTATGGACTACGGCGGAGGTGCTATTATGGCAGTCCCCGCAGGCGACACGCGCGATATGGAATTTGCGCAAAAATTTACTCTTCCAATAGAACAAATTACTCCTCTTGATGTTAGCGTAGGAAGAGAAAAAGTAACCTATAGACTTAGAGATTGGCTTATTTCCCGCCAACGTTATTGGGGGGCTCCTATCCCGATTATTTACTGTGAAAAATGTGGGATTGTTCCTGTTGAGGAAAAAGATTTGCCAGTAACTTTACCCGATGATGTTGATTTCCTGCCCACAGGTGAGTCACCATTGGCAAAATCTCAAAGTTTTCATAATGTAGTGTGTCCAAAGTGTTTGGGAAAGGCGCGGCGAGAGTCGGATACAATGGATACCTTTATTTGTTCTTCTTGGTACTTCCTTAGATATTGTGACCCTCATAATAACGATGAAGCATTTGCGAAAGACAAAGTGTCCCGCTTTATGCCTGTAGATGTATATATTGGAGGAGTGGAACATGCTGTCATGCACTTACTTTACGCTCGTTTCATAACAAAATTTTTGTTTGACAAAAAACATATTAAATTTGAAGAGCCCTTTTTAAAACTCCGTAATCAAGGTGTTATATTAGGTCCGGACAACCAAAAGATGAGTAAATCACGAGGAAATATAATTAGCCCAGACGAAATAATCGAAAGCTATGGCCCGGATGTTCTTCGTATGTACGAAATGTTTATAGGGCCTTTCGAGCAACCCAAGCCCTGGAACACAGGCGGTCTAGAAGGAATATTTCGTTTTGTGAAAAAAGTGCTCAAGCTCTATAAAAACGCCAGCCCTAGTCAAGAAAAAAGTTGCCTTAATGAAACTAAGGTGCTTGTAAAAAAATGTGAGAAAAAAATCCTCGCACTCGATTTCAACACAATTATTTCTGATTTTATGACATATGTTAATAATCTTCCGTCGCTCCCCTATTCTCTGAATGATTTAAGGGTTTTTGCAATAGTTTACTCCTTTTTTGCTCCTTTTAGCGCAGAGGAAATCTGGCAAAATTTAGGCGAAAAAACGCTTATCGTTAGTGAGGCCTGGCCAGAGCTTGGCGAGCCTGAAAGAGAAGAAAAAAAGAAAATTGTTGTACAAATTAACGGCAAAACAAGAGGTCAAATAAGTATTCTCTATAATGACCCCAAGGAAACTATAATTTCAAAAATCGCAAAAGAACCACAATTCGTTCCTCATATTAAAAATGTAAAAATTGAAAAAGTTTTTTACGTGCCGAAAAGATTGATAAACTTCGTGACAAAACAGGATTAATATGCTACAATGCTTAAGAGTTATTTAGAAGATAATATTAGTGTAATAAGGAAAAAGATATGGCTGAGCCAAAGAAAAAATCAAGTAAAACCCGCAGCGGTAACAGAAGAGCCCATCAGGCGTTAAAGAAAATGAGCGCTAGTAAATGTGCAAATTGTGGAGAGCAAGTTATCCAACATCGCGTATGCCCCAATTGTGGTTTTTACAAAGGCAAGAAGATCATTGAAATCAAATAAGGAATTGCTTAAAAAATGAATCGTCACTTTGCTAGAGTTGTGGCCATGCAGTCTCTCTATGAGTGGGATTTTCGTGACCAGGGCGATCCCCTGGAGATACTGCGTCGGAATTGTGATACTCTCCAAAGCGAAGTCGATGAAAAATTTGCTTCCAAAATAATCGAAAAAATTACTGAACACCAAAAAGAGATAGACGATTTAATCGCCCAATCGGCTCCTGAATGGCCCTTGGAGCAAATTGCGTTAGTTGATCGCAATATATTGCGTATTGCCGTGGCGGAGCTATTGTATTCTGAAGACGTTCCCCCGAAAGTTGTTATTAATGAATCCGTAGAGCTCGCAAAAACGTATGGCTCTGAGTCTTCTGGCAAATTTGTTAACGGGGTGCTCGGGACGATATACCGTGCTAGGGCGGGTTTTTCAAACGAGGAGGAAAATGGAAAATAGTTTAAATACACTTGAGTCTAACATTGGTTACCAGTTTAAAAACAAGGATCTTCTTAATACTGTTGTAACACATCGCTCTTATCTCAATGAGCACCGTAACGTGAGTTGTAATCACAATGAGCGTCTTGAATTTTTAGGTGATGCTGTATTGGAGCTAGTTGTTACAGAATACCTTTATCGCAAGTACTCTGACCCTGAAGGAGTCCTCACGAGCTGGCGTAGTGCATTGGTAAGGGGCACGTCTTTATCGGAGGTAGGACACGCCATTAGTTTGGATCAGTATATGCGTATGTCACATGGGCAACAAAAAGCGATTGGAAAAAGTATGGAAGTCATTTATGCTAATGCGGTGGAGGCGCTAATCGGAGCTTTATACCTTGATGGAGGCATCGCTTCTGCTACTAACTTTATCAACAAGCATATTATTGGAAAGCTAGAAGATATTATTAAAAAAGGGAAAGACAGAGACGCGAAAAGTCTCCTTCAGGAAATGGTGCAGGAAAAACTTTCACTTACGCCTCAGTATAAAGTTCTCGAGGAATCTGGGCCCGACCACGATAAGAAGTTCGTTTCAGGGGTCTACTTTAGTGGTGAGAAAATGGGAGAAGGTAAAGGCGCTTCTAAAAGAGAAGCAGAACAAGATGCCGCGCTCGATGCGCTAGGCCGTTTTAGCTAATCTTTTTTCTAATCTCTTTGTAAACCTCTATCGCTTCATCGCGTGGCCAGTCACTTGGTAGTGCGGTTGCGGGTAGATTGGGATCGTCATGCATAATAGTGGCGAGTTCGAAAATTAGTTTTTTTGCTTCATAAGTGGGCTCATTACTGCTTTTAATAGCTCTGACTTTATCTCTCGCTTTTCTAATAAAGCTTCGGTACTGGTTTGCTATTTTATCTACATTCCACGCAGTAGCAATAATGTCGTGATCATTTTCTTTTTGTGAAACACCTTCAATAACCTGGACGTTGTTGCTTACTTTAAGGCTTTTTGCGTAGGCAATAACCTTACCAGCTAAATTTGGCTGAGAGGGCGCAACCCAAACTGCGCCAAACAAATGGCCATACCCTGATTGTCTTAAAAAACGCCTTAAACGATCTCTAACTGTCCTTTTCTTCTCGGGTATTGAAAAAAAGACAAGAGACCATTTATTTGAGATAGGCGGTGTTTTGTGAAGATTCTCTAGATACTTGTCTAAATACTCTACTCCCGCGTCAGAGAGTTTATATTTTACCTCAGAAGAAGACTTTTTACGTAGAATCAGGGATTGCGCTTCTAGCTTGCCGATAACGCCACGTAAACTAGTTGCACGCCATTTTTTTAGGTCGCTTGCCTTAACCTCACCGTTATGCTCAATATATATAAGAACTTCAATGGACGGAGTAATCATATAACCACCTTTTTTATATTATGTAGTTATATACTATTAAGTTAATGTACGTTCGTCAAGTACAAAAA
>JAGOOF010000025.1 GCA_017992655.1 Patescibacteria group bacterium | reverse complement strand
TCTTTACTGTTTGTATATTAACAATTGAAAGAGTGTCATAATTGAAATCGGAGAGCCAGCGCTTTAATGTTTGGACCTAGTAACAAACTAGGTGTCCATTGTTCGAGCATCTGGTCTCCCCGATATCAGGCAAGCATCGATTCTAGGTTGGACACAAAGGTCCCTATAACGAACAAGCCTATGCATATGATATCGCGGAAGACCGGCTGGTGCAATCTCCGTTTCTTCTCTTTTCTTCTTTTCTCTTCTTTCTTGTCTTGTTCCTTACTTTACAACAAAGGAGATGCACTATGACAACTATCGGTTTTGATGTTGGTAAACTAGAGTTAGTCGGTGTTCGCATAGGCAAGGATGCAAAAGCAAGAGAAAGATATTATATTGCTAATCAGCCTAAAGCAATTGACAACCTACTTCGTGCCCTGGGTAATAAATACAGACATATCAAAATTGGTTCTGAGGCTACAGCTGAGTATCATCGCTTATTAGCATTATCGTGTATTAGTAAAAACATACCGTTTCACCTTATTAATCCTATTATTACCAAGCAATTCACTAGAGCGACAGTAAGAAAGAAAAAGACTGATATATCGGACGCGCTGGTAATCGCCAAGCTATTAAGACAAGGAGAAGGGAGACTGGTGAGCAAAGAAGACTTCATAGCCAATAAAGCAATACTACGTACTGCTGGCAAATTATCTTCTATGCGCCAATCACTGTCTTTGATTAAACAGCGATTCGAAGATAACTATTGCGATGAGACTGAAATTATCAATATAGTTGATACTTGTCTTAGTGTAATTGAAGACAGTGTAAAACAAATAAGGAAACAAGTTCAGACAGAAGACAAAGAATTATTACAACTTCTTTGCTCCTTGCCCGGTGTAGGCAAAATCACAGCTAATACACTTATGGCAGAGATTGGTAATATAGAAAGATTCAATAGTGGTAAGAGCTTAGTTGCTTATGCTGGTCTTGACCCTAGAGTAAGACAAAGCGGAACGCTCTTACATCACAATACTAAACTAACCAAAAGAGGATCCCCTTATCTACGTAAAGCTTTATTCACTGCTGCTAGTATTGGGTTAAGGCATGATAAAGAGTTAGGAGATTATTACAAAAAGAAAAGAGAGGAAGGGAGAAGCTATAAAAAGGCGGTTATTGCTACTTCTAGAAAACTAACCAACAGAGTTTATGCAGTTTGGAAGAGAAGAAGAGTGTATGTTAAGGCACAGACTTGACAACACATTCTAGGTCTCGAACGCAGTGAGAACTATTCTTTCGTCTGATGTGATACCGGCGGTAAATAGTTCTCGAGATGGCACTTCGCGTAGTTCTCTCGAATAGTAAAACCTACACCTCGAACGATAGTCCCCCTACTGTTCGAATGCAATGAGAACTATCCACAGACCCCTTACTGTGGAGGTTGCTCCACCTGCTCGGGTGGCTTCTCTGGCCCCCGCGCAATACGCGCAGGCCACGCAACATAGTTAGAACGAAAGGTTTGCTCCAATTTCAAACTTCCATCGCCACCAAAAACCTTGTAGTAAAATACTGTTTTCGCCCCAGCATGCGCCCTTTCTAAATATCTTTCCGTCCCCGGCTCCATAGTAGGGTCATCAACATAAATTATTTCCCCTGGTTCGCTAACGGCATAAATTTCGGGGTTACTAATTTCCACCCTTCGCCCATCTTTCGTACCGTAAAAGTTAAACGTTACACTGCGCCCCGATACCGCAGATTGAATTAAAATATGGTGGGACGTGTTATTAACAAAGCGCAAATCTGGCTTCGGAGAATAAATAGTAGCGTCCATCCCCACCGGTGGTTCGTAGTAAGAAACACGGTAGGAATGGTTGTGCCTTTCCGTAATTTTAAGCCCAGAATCCATTGCCGCCCTAAAAAGGGTAGTCGATACCTGGCAGAGCCCACCACCAAATTCTGGCACTGTTCTATCTTCTTTTATTACCAGCTCTTGCAGGTAGCCACTTGCCCCGTCAATTGATCCTAAGTGTTTAATGGTAGAAAATTCTTCGCCGGGAGGAAGAACAATACCGTTTATAAACTGCGCCCCTGTTCTAATATTATGGACACGGCTACTAGAACTACCACCAAAACTAGTGGTTGCGCTCCCAATAAGTTCCTTAATGCCATAACGGCCCACATTTCTTACCAGCTCTTCGTTAATTTTCGCGCTTACACTTTCCATTTCCAGCTTAAAAGGAGATGTACGCTCTTCTTTTTGTAGCTCTTCCGCAATGGCGCGCGCGCCTTTTTCAATGTTTAAGTTTTTGCCGGCAACAGATGGCTGTAAAAGTTGGATTGTGCCATTTGCAAAAGAAAATTTTGCATCTTTTGGCGCGCTAGCTACCTTAGACACAATGTTGGATTCAATATAAGCTCGAACTTTCCCCTCGTCAAAAGTAATACGTGGCCCTGCGTCGCTATCGTTAACCAACTTGATCCACTTCCCTAAAACGTTGGGGTAAAAAACAAAACCTTTACTCTCTATGCTTAAGTTAAACTGCTTTCCCGTTAAGCTAATCGCCTTTTCGCTTAAGTTACGGGCATCATCGCTTGTTACTTGGGGGTATGTAACCTCTGGTTCCACCATTAAATCTGGCGCGCTAAAACGATAAAAACCATCGAGAATTCTTTTTCTAATATCTTTTTTATTAATTTCCGCCCCGTTTTCTGGCTCAATAATATAGGCATTACCATCGCGCACCTCTAGGTTTGCATTCTGCACAGGGTCATCAACTTCAAGCGCGACTTTTTCTAGCCAACTATCAACTTTCGTTAAATCACCACTAATGCGGGGAAAAAAGTAACTGCGCCTGAAAAGAGCACGTATTTTTTGCCTTACACAGTTTCCAAAACTGCCACTATGGCCAAATTGCCATGCCTCTAAAAAAGAACTCTCGGTATCGTATTCCAAACCCAAGGTACTCGCTTCTTCTTCCAAAATTTTTTCGCCAATGTGGAGAACAACTTTATCCTCTGTCGCTTCTTTGCTGGCCACGTTAATTTTGTTTTGCGCTTCTTCGTAGCTAAGCCCGCTAAGGTTAATGTCTCCCAAAAATACATTGGGCAACACCTTTTCACGATACGCATAGGCGTAACCCGCAAAGCCAGCCAGAAGAACAAACACCGCCAAAAGAGCACCAATTTTTAGCCCAGTGCTACGCACTATTTTTAAGCTTTTTCTATTCCTTTTCGGGGCGTGAGCCCTGCTCTTTACCATCGCCTAAAATCTCTTTTAACAAAGCTTGAGCAAGGTTTTTCGCTCGCGCTTCATGGCTCTTTTCATCAATCACTTCAATGTATAGTTTTTGTTCTACTTGCGCAATACCGGGCACAAGCCCTACGGGCAAAACAGCTTCTTTGCCTATTTCTGTTTCCAGTATCACCTTTTTTTCTTCTATACGGCGAACAATCGCCGTGAATTCTGCCACAATATAACCTTACACTAAATTATAAACGGAATAATAATAAGAGCTACAATGTTAAGAATCTTGATCATGGGGTTGATGGCGGGGCCAGCAGTGTCTTTGTAGGGGTCGCCCACCGTATCACCGGTAACTGCTGCTTGGTGCGCAAAAGATCCTTTACCACCATATTGACCCTCTTCTATATGCTTTTTCGCATTATCCCAAGCCGCTCCTCCTGCGGTCATAGAAATTGCCACAAATAGGCCTGTAACAATCGCCCCTACGAGCATACCACCTAAGGCAACCGGGCCAAGCACTACGCCCACCAAAATTGGCGCAAGCACCGGCAAAAGGGCTGGCACGATCATTTGCTTAAGAGCCGCCGATGTTACAATGGCGACTGCTTTCGAATAATCGGGTTTTGCTTTGCCTTCCATAATGCCTTTAATGGCTTTGAACTGGCGCCTTACTTCTTCTACCACCGCACCTGCTGCTTTGCCTACCGCTTCCATACTCATAGCGCCGAACAAATAAGGCAATAGACCACCAATAAACAGGCCAATAATAACATTGGGGTCAGTCAAGTTAAATTCCATTTCCGCTCCTCTTGCCGTGAGCTCTTCAATATAGGCAGCAAACAATACCATGGCCGCCAAACCAGCAGAAGCAATTGCATAGCCCTTAGTTACTGCCTTTGTCGTGTTACCAACCGCATCGAGCGGGTCAGTTACTTTGTCGCGCACGCTTTTTGGCAATTCCGCCATTTCCGCAATTCCCCCTGCGTTATCGGTAATGGGTCCAAAAGCATCTATGGCAATAATAATGCCTGTCATAGAAAGCATGGCAAAAGCGGCAGCGGCAATACCGTAAAGGCCGGCTAATGCAAACGCAATGCCAATACCAGAGGCAATTACAATTACTGGCAGTGCTGTGGATTTCATGCCTACGGCAAGGCCGGCAATAATATTAGTACCGTGGCCAGTTGTACTCGCTTTTGCAATGCTTTTAACAGGCCCGAACTTACCGCTAGTAAAGTATTCTGTTATCACCACCATTAAAGCGGTAACCACGATCCCGATCATGCTTGCCAGAAAGAGCTCTAAAGTAGTAAATGGTAAAGATGTAACTGCGCCGATAACATTGCTCGTTACAAACCAAAACCCAACCGCCGCGAGTAATGCACTTACGGTTAGGCCAGTATAAAGAGGTGCCATTATGTTGCGAGTTTTTGCTGTGGCACGGACGAAAAAGGTGCCGACAATGCTAGCAACAATTGCAATTGCTCCCAGTGCGAGAGGGAAAACAACTAACGCTTCTGAGTCGAAAATAATAGAGCCTAAAAGCATCATAGCAACCGCGGTTACGACATAGGTTTCAAAAAGATCAGCAGCCATGCCCGCGTCATCACCTACATTATCACCAACGTTATCGGCAATTACTGCCGGGTTTCTTGGGTCATCTTCGGGAATACCTGCCTCTACCTTCCCCACCAAGTCAGCACCAACGTCCGCCGCTTTAGTAAAGATACCACCCCCTAAACGAGCAAACACCGAAATAAGTGAGCCGCCAAAACCCAACGCAACGAGCGCAGAAATATCTTTTGTTAGCAAATATAGGCCTGCTACACCGATAATACCTAAACCCACTACCAACAAGCCAGTTACTGCTCCCCCACGGAAAGCGATGCCAAAGGCAGAAGCTAAACCTTTGCGCGCCCCCTCGGCTGTTCTTACATTCGCTCGTACCGCAACCGTCATACCAACGTAGCCCGCAAGCGCCGATAAAACCGCGCCCACAATAAAGCCAGCGGCAGTCATTATCCCTAGCTGCCACCATAAGAGCGTGCCAATCACCACCGCTACCACAGCAACGGCTTGAGTTTGCTTGCCCAAATAGGCAGCGGCCCCTTGTTGAATGGCGAGGGCTATTTCTTGCATTTTTTCGTTACCAGCGCTTTTGCGCATAATCCAGGCAATAAGTATACCACCATAAATAATGGATAGAACGCCGGCTCCTAAAGCCAGCCAAATAATAAGGTTGTTAGACATTAGCCTCCAAAATACTCAATGATGTTATTATTTATTTTTCTTATTATCTAATAAATAACTTATTTATCCATAAAAAGCAAGCCTGCACTATAGATTTTTGCTCATTGCAACAGTCCCATTACTGTTCGTATTTCGACAAGCTCAACACGGATCGCAGGCTTGCCCCGCTCAGCGGGGCTCCCGAACAGAGTGAGAACTATCCGTAGCCTCCAATACTGTTCGAACGAAGTGAGAACTACCACGTCTAGATACCAACTGATGGTTCTTAGTTCTCGAGATGACGCTTCGCGCAGTTCTCTCGAACAATAAAAACTTTACTGTTCGAGCAAAGCGAGAACTATCACGTCAGTACAAGAATGACGGTAAATAGTTCTCGAGATGGCACTTCGCTTTACGCTTCGCGTAGTTCTCTCGAACAATAAAAAACGAACGGAGTGAGTACTATCCATGACCTCTCTTACTGTTCGAGCGAAAGCGAGAACTATCATTTCGTCTGATGTGATACTAACGGGAATAGTTCTCGGGGATTACCCCTCGAACGATAAGTCCTTTACTGTTCGAACACAGTGAGAACTACCCATAGCCTCAAATACTGTTCGA
Source organism: Patescibacteria group bacterium (assembly GCA_017992655.1). Taxonomy (GTDB): domain Bacteria; phylum Patescibacteriota; class UBA1384; order UBA1384; family UBA1384; genus UBA1384. The sequence continues at coordinate 2,022 of JAGOOF010000025.1, read as the reverse complement.
ACGAAGTGAGAACTACCACGTCTAGATACCAACTGATGGTTCTTAGTTCTCGAGATGACGCTTCGCGTAGTTCTCTCGAACAATAAGATTTTACTGTTCGAGCAAAGCGAGAACTATTCTCTTTACTGTTCGAACGGAGTGAGAACTATCGTAAAAGGATGTAGCTTACGGTCTTTAGTTCTCGTCATTCCATTCCTCGAACAGTAATAAGATAGCTTGCCCCACTTAGCGCGTTCTCTCGAACAGAAAACCTACTCCTCGAACAGTAAAAATCGAACGATAATATTATTTCTTCAGGGCTTTTTCATAACCTTGCAAGGTTTTAAAAGCCGTATCTTGCCAATCGTATTTCTGCACTTGCTTCAAGCCACGGCTCACCAAGCGTTCTCGCAAACGGCTGTTCGTTAAACCTTCAACCAGTGCGCGCGCAATATTTTCCACCTTTTCTGGCTCAAAAAAATGCGCCGCGTTGCCGAGTACTTCCGGCAAACTACTGGCGTTGCTACTAACCACAGGAATACCGCACGCCATTGCTTCCAGAGGCGGAATACCAAAGCCCTCTAAAAGCGAGGGGAAAGCGAAAAGACGTGCCGCATTGTAGAGAGTGGGCAAATCTTCTTCTTCCACGAAGCCGGGCAACACTACTCTTCCCCGTAGCCCGAGTTCCTTAACTTGATTGCTGATTTTTTCATAATACTGGCGCGGCTTACCCACAATCACCAGCTGGTATTTGTTGCGATGCTCAAGCGTGTCGTTAATTACCTTAAAAGCCTCTAGCAAACGAGGTAAATTTTTATGGTGCGCCCACTGTCCAACATAAAGTATAAACTGGTCACTAATTTTGTACTGCTTTGTTACCTGTTGTAGTTTACGCGTGTTGCTAATGGGGAAGAAACGGTTGTGGTCGATACCGTTGTAAGTAACATTTATTTTCGATAAACCAACACCATAATGGCGCGCGATTTCGAGGCGGGAAAATTCCGATACCGTAAAGATAGATTTAGATTTTTCTACTGCTCTTTGCATAATAAAATCGTAGGCCTTTCTTTTTACCCACGAGGTGTCTTTGGAAAACTGCCCTAGTGTTAAATCGTGAATGGTAACAATAAAGGGCTTTTTATAAAACACGGGATGGTTAAAGCTTAAAAAATGCACTAAGTCGGCGTCTATGCTATTTAACAGCTTTAAAAACTCTGTTTGTTCTTGCCATGTGTAGTGCGTAATAGTTGTGCCAATAACTTCTACGTTGTCGCTGGCGTGGTTAATAATTTGTTTTATTTCTTCCGGCAATTTTTCATCGTCTCGCACAATAAGCACCCAGCGCACATCGTTTTTTAAAGACAGGAAAGCCTTAATTAGTTCTTGGCTATAGCGTGCAAAACCGCCGTGGTGGCTTGCTAAAAAGCGGGCATCAATTGCGATTTTTTTGTTTTTAAGCATTTATATGTCTTACTTCTTAAGTATTTTGTAAATAACCATTTCTTTTTCTTCCTTGTCCCGGCCCACAAAATTTTCTAAAACTACACCGTTAATCTCCTCTTCTTTAAAATTACCATAAGTAAAGTCGTAATACCAAACCACCTCGTAGGCTTTAAGCGCTTGGTTAATAAATAGCTCTGTCTCCGGCATTTGCTCTTTTAATGAACCAGGCTTATAGTTACTAAAATAATCAAATACTGGAACATCTTTTTTAAAGTAAAACTTAAGAGCCGTTGACTCTCCGCCCGCGAAGGCCCCCTTTGTTAAAATTGCATCTCGTGACCCCGCTTCACGCATAAGTAGCGTGGCAATTTCCCGCACGCTTACTGCCTCGTTGCACGCATAAATATGCTTGCCCAAACCTGCCAGCATTACAATAAAAAATAATGCTGTTGTTATTTTCCCCCACGTTCTAGGCCAAATAGACATTATGCCCAAAACAATAAAAATACCATAAAAAGGCCATAAGTAGATCAAATAACGTGTTGCTCTTCCTCCAACCTCGCTTACTAAAAGCGCCATAATAATACTCGATAAAACAAA
>JAGOOF010000024.1:2044-8247 GCA_017992655.1 Patescibacteria group bacterium | reverse complement strand
ACTCACGGGAATAGTTCTCGGACATTAATCCTCGAACAATAAAACTTTACTGTTCGAATGAAATGAGAACTACCACGAAAGGATATCACTTATGAGAATAGTTCTCGCTCCCGCTCGAACAGTAAAAAGATAGTTTACCCCGCTCGCCGTGGGCTTGCCCCGCTCAGCGGGGTTCTCAGCGATTACGCTTCGAACAGTAAAGCCTACCCCTCGAACGGTAAAAATCGAACAAGACGAGAACTATCACGCAGTCTGTGGATAACTTTTTTCTTTTTTTTATAAAAGAGTTTGCTATTTTAACGCTTTCATCATTATATCCCATTATAATACATTACTAAATAATATGGTTAAAAGTGGTTGACAAACCATAAAGGGAAACGTAAAATTGAGCCAGTTCTTTGAAAAGGAGGAATCCAGATGAGTAGCGCACCACAAGCACCGCCGTTCGTGCTCTACGTGGGGGTGACCTACTTCTGCCCGGTGTGCGGGCAACGTGGGTTCACCTCGCAGGAGGCAGAACGTTACCACCCGTTCCCCCCTCCTCACACCAAGCCCTGTTCATACGGGACCAGAGAGAAGGATAAGGAACCATGCTTAAGCAAGAGGCCACTGCACCCAGACCTGCCAGCGGACTCGTAACGCTGGCACCTAAGAGGCCTTTTGTGAGGCCTACCATCCGGCGGGTCACACCGCCCCTCAAGGAACCATCTCGTCACGGCCCTCGTGAGAATTAACTCCATTCTCACGAGGGCTTTTCTTTTTCTGCTGACCGCTTATGCAACTATTAAAAGCCAGACACCAGTGGCCAATATTAGCCAGATGCCAGTGGCCAGTGGCCGGAAGTAGTTCTCGTCGCTCCGCTCCTCGAACAGTAAGGGGTCAATACTGTTCGAACGCAGTGAGAACTATCACATTAGTGCAAGAGTAACGGTCTTTAGTTCTCGGTGATTACACCTCGAACGATAAAATTAATACTGTTCGAACGCAAGCGAGAACTATCGCACCAGGATAATCCTCACGGTTCTTAGTTCTCGAGATGGCGCTTCGCTTTACGCTTCGCGCAGTTCTCTCGAACGATAAGATTTTACTGTTCGAACTGTACCCAGTGAGAACTATCCGTAGCCTCCAATACTGTTCGAACGCAGTGAGAACTATCACATTAGTGCAAGAGTAACGGTCTTTAGTTCTCGGTGATTACACCTCGAACGATAAGATTTTACTGTTCGAACGCAGTGAGAACTATCGCACCAGGATAATCCTCACGGTTCTTAGTTCTCGAGATGGCGCTTCGCTTTACGCTTCGCGCAGTTCTCTCGAACGATAAGATTTTACTGTTCGAACTGTACCCAGTGAGAACTATCACGCTAGGATGATAGTTCGCGGGAATAGTTCTCGGACATTAATCCTCGAACAGTAAAGAGAATAGCTTGCCCCGCTCAGACGGGACGGGGTAAACTACCACGTTTAGATAAAAACTGACGGTTTATAATTCTTAAATAACAAGCCTAGTACTTCAAAAGTTTAACAAAGACTTCTGTTGGCACTTCTACTCTGCCCATTGCCGCCATTTTTTTCTTACCCTTTTTCTGTTTCTCCAGTAGCTTCCTTTTGCGTGTAACATCCCCTCCGTAGAGCTTGGCGGTTACATCTTTGCGGTAAGGGGCGATTCTTTCCGCGGCAAGCACCTTTCCCCCCACCACTGCTTGCAATTTTACTTCAAATGCTTGGCGTGGTACTACTTCTTTTAATTTTTCCACAATTCGGCGCGCGACCCCAGCCACCTGTTGGCGTGGCACTTTTCTCGCCAAAGCGTCTACCCTCTCCTCTGCCACCAAAATATCCAATTCTAAAAGGTCAACAGAGCGGTATTCACCCATTACATAGCTTAAAGAGCCATAGCCACTCGTTACTGCTTTAAGACGATCGTAAAATTCTACAATTACCTCGGCCAGTGGCATGGCGCAAGACAAAACCACTCTATCCCCCAAGTAGTCCACGTCTCCTAAAACACCTCGTTTTTGCGTAACCAGTTGCATTACCGCACCAAGCGTATCTTGGCCCGTAATAATTTCTGCCTTCACCCAAGGTTCCAACCAACCTTCCTCTGTTTTTCGGTAGGCAACAGTGGGCGTGGTAACTACTAAATCTAAATTATATTCGCGTTCTAGCCGTTCTTTTATTATTTCTAAATGAAGAAGGCCCAAAAAACCTGCCCGAAAACCAAAGCCAAACGCCATAGAAGTAGCTGGTTCGTATTGCAAAGAAGCATCGTTTAGCTTAAGTTTTCCTATTGCCTCACGCAAATTTTTATAATCTTCGCCACTTGCCGTGAAAAGGCCAGCGTAAACCATTGCCTGTGGTTCGCGGTAGCCGGTTAAAGCAACAACTTGTCCTTTTTCTTTACTCCACTCGCTTGTTGACGTAATTGTATCTCCGACTCGCGCGCTTGCCACATCTTTTAAAGAGGTAACAATGTAGCCTATTTGCCCGTTTTCTATGCTTTTTTGCGCCCTAAGTCCAACACATACTGCTCCCACTTCTAACGCCTGTGTGTCTTTTTGCGCTTGAATCATTCTAATGCTGGAGCCTGCGCTTATACTGCCATCGATAACGCGGACGTAGGTAATAACACCACGGTAGGAATCGAAATAAGAATCGAAAATAAGGGCGCGCGCGGGAGCAGACGTGCTTCCCCTCGGCGGTGGAACATATTTGGTAACTGCATCTAGCACTTGCGTAACATTCTCGCCAGTCTTTGCGGAAATTAAAATAGGCGCGCATGCAAATTCAATGTTAAGGCCATTAAGCTCGTTTATTACTTTTTGTGTGTCTGCCGCCGGTAGGTCAATTTTATTTATAACGGGAATGATTGTGAGGTTGTGGCTCTGTGCCATGTGCAATGTTGCTAAAGTTTGCGCCTGCACCCCTTGAGAGGCATCTACCACCATAAGCGCTCCCTCCACGGCCGCCAACGAGCGTGAAACCTCATAAGAAAAATCGACATGGCCAGGAGTGTCAATTAAGTTTAGTGAGTACACGGATTGTTGTGGCTTACTACGTGTATAAGTCATACGCGCTGGCTGAAGCTTAATAGTAATACCATGCTCACGCTCCAGCTCCATAGTATCGAGCACTTGAGATTGCATTTTTCTTTTTTCAATACTGCCCGTTAACTCCAAAAGGCGGTCCGCCAATGTCGACTTACCATGGTCAATGTGAGCGATAATGCAAAAGTTTCTAATTGAGCTCATCTTCCTACTACTTTACCCTGCAGAACTAGTGCACCAGAGCTTTTTGCTACGCTAGTAAGGTTTATTACAAGCAATTCTTTGTTGATACTACTTATTCCTCGGCTAAAACGGCCAACTACCGGTGCCGCTACAATGCGCATTGCCGGTAAGGTTCCCATTTTAACATCTTTAACCGTAAAATCCAAGCTTCCATCGGCGACTTCCGGCTCAAGGAGGGCCAAAACACTCATGCCTATCATTTCTCCTTTGAGCCACATTCCATCGGGAGTAATGGAGACCTCGTAGTTACGAGGCAAGGTTGCATTTATTTCCTGTTCGTTTAACGTTACGGTAACGTTGTCACTTTCGCTGTTTAAAGCGGCCATTACCTGCGCTTTAGAGGAACTATTTACTGCGGAGCTCGACACATTAGAGCGAGGCAAAGGCAGTGATGAACGCCCCGCGAAAAACACTACCACCACAAGAAGTGCCAAAACAATCACGCAAAATAAAAACAAAGTTGCGCAAGTGCAACCAAAACGATGCTTTTCTTTGCCGTCCCCAAAAAAACTTTTTGCATCAAAATCGTGCTGTTTGTGCGCGCCGATTATTTCCTTATCTCTGGAATCCGCCATAGCCAAGCCCCTCCTATATATGTTGCTCCCCCTATTAAGGTGGCTAACAATGTTTGCAAGAATAAATTATAAACCTTGTCTATGTCGCCAAAAGCGCCGTAGGTTAATTTCGTTATCTGCATTACAAATGCGGTTATAACGGCCAATATTAAAACCTTTAAAACAAAAAGCCAAAATTCTTTAGTAAGGCGAAAATGGATACGAGCTTCGAGGCCGACCAAAAGAATAAACATTTGCGTCCAACTCGCTATGGTAAACGCAAGCGCGAGGCCGGCAACGCCAAGTTTTTCTGCTCCAAAATAACCACCCACAACGCCAACCACTACTGCTACAATTGCCGCCATCATTGGAAAGCGCGTATTTTCCAGCGAATAATAGGCGCGTGCTAAAAGAGGGATGAGTGACTGCGCCACTATACCCACGGTAAAGAATGCCAGTGTATCAACTGCTTGCCGGGTGTCCGACCAGTCGAAATAGCCATAGCCCAAAATAAGACGCACTACTTGCGCGCGCAAAACAAAAAGCGCCACCGCCGAAGGCACCACTAAAAACAGAATCACCCGAGACACTTTTATTAAAAGACGGCGGAATTCCCCTAGGTTATCACCGCCGATTTGCGCAAGCGAGGGAAAAGCGGCAGTTGCAAAAGACACCCCTAAAATAACTGTGGGAACTGTTTGGATGTTATCGGTTAGGTTAAAAATCGCAATTGCTCCCGCAATGGAAGAGGCAAAGGCGGTAAAGGCAACAAGCTGGATTTGCCCTGCCCCCAATGCAATGGCTCGTGGCAACATAAGCTTGAAAATACGGCGCACTTCCTTGCTCGCAAAAGAAAAAATAAATTGGGGGCGAAAACCAAGCTTGAAGAGCACGGGGAGTTGGATAGCCATATGCAAAAAAGCGCCTGCCACCACTCCTACCACTGGGGCACGCACACCGTAATTGTGCGCTCCAATTACGGTAGCACTAATTATTGCTAAATTGTACATAATAGGCGCGAGCGAGTACATAAAAAATCTTTTTTTGACATTAAGCACGCTGCCAACAATGTAAGAAACAGAAAAAAACAATGGCGAAAGGAGCATGAGACGTGCTAAATTAATTGTTTCGTGCAGTTTTTGCAGTGGAAAATCGGGCACAATAAACGGCAAAAGACAAGGAAGAAGGAAATACAAAACAATGATTGCTACAAGCATTACGGAAACGCCAAGCGAAAGTAAGTTATTAATAAGTTGCCAGGCCTCTTTTTCTCCAAGGCGCAATGTTCTTCCTAAAACTGGAATAACCGCTGCCGCAATCGCCCCTAGTATGAGCACGTTTAATAAAAAATCCGGCAAACGGAAAGCGGCGTAATAAATATCGAGTTGGTCGGTAGGGATTTTTTGCGCTAAAAAGTGATCACGTATTACACCTAAAACATTAGAAAACGCTAAGGTTACCATTAAGATCCAACTTGCGCCTCGAATGGAGTTTTCTCTAAATAGTGCTGATTTTATGTAGTTAAACACATCTATAGTATAACTCGATTATTAAAAGATGACAAAACCCCGTGGCCTATGTTGGCCAGATGCCAGTGGCCAGATGCCAGGCGAAAAAACACAAGACTGGGAACAAAAGGCAACAACCTGATTATCGTTCGAGAGAACGCGCGAAGCGCCATCTCGAGAACTACCACGTAAGTCCTAGCATCAACGGTATTTAGTTCTCGTCATTCCATTCCTCGAACAATAAAACTTTACTGTTCGAACGAAGTGAGAACTACCACGAAAGGATGACAACTCACGAAAATAGCTTGCCCTGCATCGAATGGTGCAGGGTTCTCGGTGAGCATATCTCGTTGCACTCGATACAGGCATCTCGGTTGCACTCGATACAGGCATCTCGGTTGCACTCGATACAGGCATCTCGGTTTCACTCGATACAGGCATCTCGGTTTCACTCGATACAGGCATCTCGGTTTCACTCGATACAGGCATCTCGAACGATAAGACCTTTACTGTTCGAGAGAACGCGCTAAGCGCCATCTCGAGAACTACCACGTAAGTCCTAGCATCAACAGTATTTAGTTCTCGTCATTCCATTCCTCGAACAGTAAAACTTTACTGTTCGAACGAAGTGAGAACTACCGCGCTAGGATGGCAACTTACGGAAATAGTTCTCGGGGATTACCCCTCGAACAGTAAAAAGATAGTTTACCCCGCTCAGCGCGGCTTTACCCCGCCCGCCGTGGGCTTGCCCCGCATCGAAGGGGCTGGGGTAAACTACCACGTTAGTACAAAACTCACGGTAATATTTAGCAAAAGAAATTGACACAAAGCGTAAAATCTGGTAAATATAG
>JAGOOF010000024.1:0-1944 GCA_017992655.1 Patescibacteria group bacterium | reverse complement strand
TTTACCCCGCCCGCCGTGGGCTTGCCCCGCATCGAAGGGGCTGGGGTAAACTACCACGTTAGTACAAAACTCACGGTAATATTTAGCAAAAGAAATTGACACAAAGCGTAAAATCTGGTAAATATAGGCCGTCCTGCAAATAAAGGAGATGAGGATATGGACAAGGAGTTTGTAGTACTAAAGACTCCGAAAGGAGAGCTTCGCAAGTACTATGTTGCGGGCCTCACGTTCGAGCCCGCAAACGACCTTCCACGGGCTCGGTGTGAGAAATGCGCCAAGATGACGACTCTAGGGGAGAGGGTGGTCGGCATCGCCGTCGTCACGCGTGACGAGGAGGGATATGAAATCGTCACGGGGGAAAAACTTCTCCGCAGAGTTTTGAGAGGGGCAAAGGAGCAACTTTCCCGCTACTTGTGCCCAGATTGTAGCGGGCAAGCAAAGCTCACTCTGCTTCAGTACGAGGTGGCAGAGAGGCAAGCTGCTCTCGAGGAAGCGGTCGAGGAGCTTAGGCGCTACTCTGCCCACCTCTCTGAAGATCTTGACGAGGACGGAACCTAGTCCTTGCCAACCCCCACCGCGTGCAACACAGGCCCCTCGCAAGAGGGGCCTTCACTTTTTAAAAATCAACTAGTTCTGCTCTTCCCCGCTGTTATAGTTTCTTTCTTTTTCGATGTTGGTAAAGCGGGAATATTCGGGGTGAAAATAAAGCTCTACTTCCCCCACTGGCCCGTTTCGATGTTTACGAATTAGAATTTGCGCAATCCCTTTTTTCTCTGTTTCTGGCTCGTAGTACTCTTCGCGGTAAATAAACATAACCACGTCGGCATCTTGTTCGATGGATCCTGAATCACGAAGGTCGGAGAGCTGTGGTATTTTTGTACCAGGCCTTCCCTCAACCGCTCGTGAAAGTTGAGAAAGGGCAATAACAGGCACCTTTAATTCACGCGCCAAAGCCTTAAGCGAGCGCGATATATCAGATACTTCTTGCACACGGTTTGTTTCGTTCCCCCCTCTTTTTGAACCCTCCATAAGCTGGAGGTAGTCAACCACAATCATGCCTAGCCCATGCTCCGCCTGCAAACGTCTTGCCTTTGCCTTAATCTCCAACGCGCTCAAAAGAGGCGTGTCATCAATAAAAAGGGGCGCCTCACTTAATTCGCCCATAGCATAATTAAGTTTTGAGAAATCTGATTCCTCTAAATTACCCGTGCGCAGGCGCCACGAATCAATCATTGCCTCCATAGTTAAAAGACGGTCAACCAGCTGTTCTTTGCTCATTTCCAAAGAAAAAATTCCCACTGGCAGTTTAGATTTAACAGCAGCAAAAGCGGCAATATTAAGGGCGAGAGCAGTTTTTCCCATGCTCGGGCGCGCCGCCAATATAATCAAGTCGGAGGGCTGAAAACCGGCGAGCAAATCATCGAGCTTGTTAAAGCCACTCGCCACTCCCCGTGTTTTCCCCTTGTTTCTATGGAGCTCGTCGATCCTTTCAAAAGAATCGCTTAATACGTTTTTAATAGCAATAAAATGGGTACCCAAGCGCCGGTCGGCCACATCGAACAATTGTTTTTCTGCCTCGTCCAAAAGCTCAATGGCATCACGGCTTTCTTCGTAGGCCTGCGCGCTAATGCTGTTAGCGGTGGAAATTAAGCGCCTTAAAACCGCCTTGCTTTGCACAATGTTGGCATGGTGGACAATGTTGGCAGCAGAGGCGGTGTTCGCCACCAAGCTCGACAGGTAAGAGGCGCCCCCTACTTCTTTAAGCTTTTTTTTCGTTTCTAGCGCGTTAGTTAAAGTAATGAGGTCAATGGGCTGGTTTTTTGCAAATAAATCGGAACATGTTTCGTAGATTAAGCCATGGTCGGGGCGGTAAAAATCTTCGCCGTTTACAATATCGAGCACTTTCGCCATCGCCTCTTGGTCAAGCAATAAGCCACCGAGCAC
>JAGOOF010000023.1 GCA_017992655.1 Patescibacteria group bacterium | reverse complement strand
CTCTTACTCTTTACGCGAGCGCGGAATGGGAAAAAATCGCCCACAAACTTTCTGCTTTGCCCTTAACGAATGCCAGCGCACGCGCGTTTGTGCGCCATATGCTAGCGGGCGCAATGGCGGTGGATATCGACAGCGTAGGGCGTGTTGTCATCCCGCAATACCTTCGTAAATTTGCCAATCTCTCTGGAACAGTAATTATCGCAGGCCTTTACAACCGGATAGAGATTTGGAACGAGAGCGATTGGCAAGCTTACCAAGATAACGCCTTAAAGGAAACAGAGAACGTCGCGGAAAAATTAACAGATTTAGGGGTGTAAGCATTTAACAATTAAAACTGGACGGTAGCGTGGTTGCTCTCCAAACACTGTCATTACAGCGCTTGGAGCAGAAACCAAAATACGCTATTTCGCGCGCAAACGGTTAGTTGGCTGGCGCATACACCAAGAAGACAACTGCACGCTGACGCGAGAACCCCGTGTAAAATTTTTTTCAGACAAAGGAGGGGTAGGCACAAAATTTTGACAACACAAAACGCCCAAGGAGGGCTCAAGCTAATATAGACGCAAACCAGCGTTTTATATTGAAGCAAGAGATAGTATACCGGCCGCGCTACCGGCCAGTAAGAAAGGATTTATGGCTTGCAAACATATTCCTGTCCTCCTTGAGGAGGTTCTGCGTTATCTTGACCCGAGGTCGGGCCAAATACTTGTCGATGGCACATTCGGTTTTGGTGGGCATGGGTTAGAGCTAGCGCGACGCGTGGGCAAGAAAGGAAAAATAATTGCCATTGAGAAAGATAGTCGCACCTTAAAAGAAGCAAAAAAAAATATTCCTCTTTCCCGTTATCCCCAGGTAATGTTGAGGCAAGGTAATTTCGCGCATATTACAGATATTGTGCGCTCGTGCGCGGTGGAAGCAGTAGACGGAGTTTTATTAGACCTTGGTGTTAACTCTTATCAGCTGGATAGCGCAGGCTACGGTATAAGCATCAAACATGATGATCTCCTCGATATGCGTATTGATAAAGAGGAAACTAGCGACACTGCTTTGGATATTATACGTCGCTTAAACGAAAAGGAATTGGCAGATTTACTTTTCCAAAATGCCGATGAGTACAGATCGCGCCGTATTGCATCGCTCATTAAACGCAACATCACAAGCATTAATAGCAGTGGAGATTTAGCAAGAATTATTGCCTCCGCGGTATCGCACAGAGGAAAAATTCACCCAGCAACAAAAACTTTTCAAGCATTAAGAGTTGCAGTAAACAACGAATTTGAAAACCTGGAACAATTTTTTCAACAGATTCCAGCGGTGTTAAACCCTGGTGGTCGAGTGGCGGTAATCAGTTTTCACAGTTTGGAAGATAGAATCGTTAAAAACAATTTTAAAAAAGAGCCCTGGGTAGTAATAAATAAAAAACCAATTACGCCCGGAGAAAATGAAACAAAAAGTAACCCGAGAGCAAGAAGCGCGAAAATGAGGGTTGCTACCAAAAATTAATAAATCAATGAGGAGGGAAGTTGTTAATACCAAATAACAAAACGTGGCAAGAGGGCGCACGAAAAAGAACCTTAAATCGAGCAATGTCTATTGGCCCCGTGTCAACTAAAATTTTTGGCATCACATTTATTGTGCTAATTTCTTTATTTTATCTTGCTCAATCAAGCCAAAGTGCAACGCGAAACTATGCGATTTCCGACCTAGAAAGCCGTAAAGAGAAAATCGACCAAAGTAAAGATGAGCTGGCGGTAGAAGCAATGCGTCTTAAATCGTTGCAAAGCGTGCAAACAAAAGCAGAGGAGCTAGGCCTTGAACCCGAATAATAGCGCGTTTGGCCGTCCAGAGCCGGCATTGGATAAAAGTCGTTTACGAGTTTTGGGGGCGGCTTTTTTCTTGATGCTAGGGCTTCTTATTTTTCAACTTGGGAAAAAACAAATTTTCGAATATGATCATTTTAAGGCTTTAGCGTACCAGCAGCAGGTCGCGGAATACACTAACACGGCAGAGAGGGGAGTAATTTATGCCTCCGATAAAACTGGTGCGAATTTTGGGAGTATCGACGGAAAAAAAATAGGAAATTTATACCCGTTGGCCATTAATGTTACTAAATACGATATTTCGGCAGTACCAAGCAATGTTTCTGAACCGGAAGAAACAGCGGAAAAACTCGCCTCTGTTTTGCCTGATCTCGATAAAGAAGAACTCACCACAAAATTATCGACCGATAAGCTGTATCTACCTCCTATTAAAAAATCTGTAGAAAAAGAAGTAGCAGACGCTGTTAAGGAGCTCAATCTAAAAGGGGTGATGGTTGTCCCTCGTTCTGTACGCTATTACCCAGAGGGAGGCATGGCGGCACAGCTTATAGGATTTGTAAACCACGAAGGAGAGGGAGCGGCGGGGCTAGAAATGTATTATAATAGTGAGCTAAAGGGTATTCCCGGGCTTACCTACGGTCTCAAGGACACTTTTGGGCGAGTAATCGCTGGCATGGACTCATCGGTTGCCCAAGACGGCGTCAATTTAGTGTTAACAATTGATAGTACTGTACAATTCATTGTTGAACGTGAGCTAAAAGATGCAATTGAGAAATATGGCGCTCAAGGTGGATCGGTGATCGTTATGGAGCCTGAAAATGGCCGTATTCTTGCCATGGCAAACGAACCAAGTTATAACCCTAATGAGTTTAATAAGCTTCCACAAGAAGAGCAATGGAAATTTATTAATCCAACTGTAACTAACGCGTGGGAACCAGGCTCTATTATGAAGCCAGTCATTATGGCGGCCGCACTTAACGAAGGAAAGGTGGAACCTGATACAATTCCCGAAGATTTGCCCGGCGGTTTTAGCAACCAAGTTACTATCGATGGCTACGAAATTCATAACTCCGAGGATAGAGCCTATGGGTATGAAACGATGACACAGGTTCTTGAACGTTCAGACAACATCGGCATGGTATGGGTGGCTGATAAATTAGGAAACGATACAATGGCGCGCTATTTGTCGGAATTTGGCTTTGGTAGCAAAACAGGCATTGATATAGGGGCGGAGGGTGTGGGAAAGTTGCTCGATAGTAAGAGGTGGAGAAACGTTCATAGAGCAACTATTTCTTTTGGCCAGGGAATATCGGTTACGCCAATACAGATGGTAACGGCTTATAGCGTGTTAGCAAACGATGGTAAGCTGGTAAAACCTCACTTGCTAGACAAGGTAGTTAGTTCCTCTGGCGAGGAGAAAAAAATAGAAACACAAGAAGTAAGACAGGTTGTTTCCGCTGAAACTGCCGAGGAGATCAAAGAAATGCTTGTTAATGTAGTGGAAAAAGGACATGGCAAGAAAGCTGCCGTGGAAGGCTTTCGCGTGGCGGGAAAAACTGGTACTGCGCAAGTGGCAAAAGAAAGCGGTGGCTACGACGAAAATGCCCATATCGGCTCTTTTATTGGCTATGCTCCCGCCGACGACCCCAAATTTGTTATGCTTGTTAAACTGGATCGTCCCGCAAACGTGGAGTTTGCAGAAAGCTCTGCCGCTCCTACGTTTGGTTCTATCGCGAAATGGCTACTAAACAACTACTATATCGACTAGCAATTTTCGCCAAAAATTAACCGATTTGTCTTCTCTTACTGTTCGAGGTTTACTCACCGAGAACCCCGCACGTTCGGGCGGGGCAAGCCCCGGCGGGCGGGGTAAACTATCTTTTTACTGTTCGAGGAATGGAATGACGAGAACTAAAGACCGTTACTCTTGCGCTAATGTGATAGTTCTCACTTTGTTCGAACAGTAAAGGACTTATCGTTAGAGGTGTAATCACCGAGAACCCCGCACCATTCGATGCGGGGCAAACCCCGGCGGGCGGGGCAAACCCACGCTGAGCAGGGCAAGCTTTGTGACCTGTGTTGAGCTTGTCGAAACACGAGAACTAAAGACCGTGAGAATTATTTTGGCGCGATAGTTCTCGTTCCCGCTCGAACAGTAAAGGACTTATCGTTCGAGGTGTACTCACCGAGAACTATAGGCCGTTGATACCGCAACCGACGGATAGTTCTCACTTTGTTAGAACAGTAAAAGATTTATCGTTCGAGAGAACGCGCGGAGCGCCATCTCGAGAACTGTTGTCGTAAGTTGTTATCCTTTCGTAGTAGTTCTCACTTTGTTCGAACAGCAAAACCTTATCGTTCGAGAGAACGCGCGGAGCGCCATCTTGAGAACTAAGAACCATCAGTTGATATCTAGACGTTATAGTTCTCACTGGGTACAGTTCGAACAGTAAAGAAAATAGTTTACCCCGTCCTGTTCGGAACGGGGTTCTCACTTTGTTCGAACAGTGAACTGTTACCAGCGGGCGTATTTTCTGGTACAAAAGCGCAGTAAATGGTATAATTGGCGCATGGTTATTAAACTGCTAGCTTCTTATTTTGCTTGGTGCGCGCGCCGTGTTGTTGCCCGTGCCAACAAGGACAAAGTGATCATTGGGGTAACCGGTTCGAGCGGAAAGACAAGCACCAAGGAAGCATTAGGGGCAATTGCTAAAGCAAAATACAGCGAAAAAGCACTGGTTGCTTCTGGTAATTTAAATAACGAAATTGGCCTGCCTTTAAGTGTCCTCGGATACACACAGACGCCATCTTCGTGGTGCTATCCACAGGTAATAGCAGGCGCTTTGTGGCGCGCCTTCACTTATAAACCACCATCTATATACGTATTGGAATACGGTATTGACCACCCTGGCGATATGGATTTTTTACTTTCTGTTGCTAAACCTACAGTGGCAGTCTTAACTAACATCAGCTCTGTTCATCTTGAGTACTTTAACGATACTAAACAGTTAGTAAAAGAAAAATTAAAACTTGCGCACGCCGTGAATAAAGACACGGTAATAATTAATGGTGATGATAGCCGCCTCCGTCAAGCATGTGACGATCTTAAGATTAGCGTAACTACCTTTGGGGAAAAAGCACATTGCAACTGGCGCGTTGCTGAAATGAAAGTGGATAAGGCATCTACTAGTTTTACCGTAGTAAACTTGCAAAAAAAATACCATTTTTCAATTAACGCCTTGGGTATGCAACATGTCCTCTCTGTTTTACCTGCAATAATTTTTGGCCATAGTGTTGGCATGGACGAGAAAGACATACAGAACGCACTAAACAATTATCGTCCCTTACCCGGTCGTGGCAATATTATCGCGGGGCGAAAAAAAAGCATTATAATTAACGAAACTTACAATGCTAATCCGCTTTCCACACGCATGGCGCTTGAAGTTCTTGCTATAATGAAAGGGAGGCCTAAAATAGCGATTCTTGGTGACATGCTAGAGCTTGGCGCCGAAAGCGAAAAAGAACATCAAGCGGTATTAAGCTATGCGTACCAAGTTGCTGACGAGGTTATTACTGTTGGCCCGAGAATGAAGATCGCTAACAATAAGGGCAACGCATTTACGGATTTGGAAAAAGCAAAAGAGTATGTTGTGCACAACCTAAAAGAGAGCGCGATAATTTTAGTGAAGGGCTCTCAGGGAGTGAGGATGGAGAAAATTGTTGAGGCCATAATGCTTGACTCAAGTAATAAAGAGAAACTTTTGCCCCGCCAAAATAAACGGTGGCAGAAAATACCAATTAAGCCAATATAAAGAGGAAAAAATGTTTGACATTCAATCACCTATATATTTTATTCGCTTACTCTCCTTCACCTCGTTTTCATTTGTAATTGGTATTCTTTTAACTCCGTTGTTTACGGACTTTCTTTACCGCAATAAATTGGGGAAAAAGATACGCCATACCGATTATGCGGGAGAAAAGGCTCCGATATATAAAAAATTACACCAAAACAAAGAAAATACGCCCACTATGGCTGGCCTTTTAATTTGGGTGCCAACAACCATAATTACTTTTATATTTAACATGTCACGTTCTGGTACGTGGCTTCCTTTATTCTGCTTAGTAGGTACGGGCATCATTGGCGCACTAGATGATATTATGAATATTCGTGGCATTGGCCCCAACCGCGGTGGCATGCGTTTTTGCTATAAGTTTTTATTTTATAGTGCTGTAGCAGCAGTCGGTGCTTGGTGGTTTTTCTTTAAGCTAGGGTGGAGCACTATTCACGTTCCTTTCGCAGGAAACTTTGAAATTGGTCTTTGGTATATCCCAATATTTATTGTTGGGCTTGTTTTTTTCGCCTTTGCGGTGAACGAAACAGATGGCCTAGACGGTTTGGCAGGAGGGACTTTAGCTCTCAGCTACGGTGCCTATGCGATTATTGCTTTAAGCCAAGGCAAGCTTGAACTGGCAATCTTTTGCGCCACAATTTTAGGCCTACTTCTTTCCTTTTTGTGGTTCAACATTCACCCCGCACGCTTTTTTATGGGAGATACGGGGGCAATGAGTCTGGGTATGACTTTAGGGGTGATCGCGTTTTTGACAAACACGCCAATTGTGCTTTTTATTATTGGCTTTGTGTTCGTAGTAGAAGCGTTATCTGTAATGGTACAAATTACAAGCAAGAAATTATTCAAGAGAAAAGTGTTCTTATCCTCGCCGATCCACCATCATCTAGAAGCGCTCGGCTGGCCGGAAACTAAAGTGACAATGCGTTTTTGGATTATCTCTGCTGTCTCGGCAAGCGTAGGCCTAGCAGTTGCTTTATTCGATAAGATTTAATTTCAAATGAAGCTTAATGGAAAAAAAATTGCGGTGTTGGGTGCCGGTCGTGAGGGCCGTGCTCTTGCTCATTATTTTAAACGCCACAAAATTTGTGCCGATTTTCTTGATCAAAATGAAAAAGTTTCTGCGGAAGAAATTGTTAAGGACGGCTTCAATCTGATTGTCGGCAAAGACGCATTTAGCAACCTTTCGCAATACGACATCATATTCCGTAGTCCCGGCGTATCACCCCATCTACCCGATCTTTGTTCTTATAATGGTACTTTAACCTCTTTAACAAGGTTATTTTTTGACTTATGGCCGGGTAAGACTATTGGCGTTACCGGTACCAAGGGAAAGGGAACGACTGTTTCATTAATAAAGACAATTTTAGACGAAGCACAATTAAAATCTATCGTTACTGGCAACATAGGAGTGGCCGATTTAACGGTTGTTGATAACGCATCAAAAAGTGATTGGGCGGTTGTAGAGCTTTCCAGCTTTCAGCTTATGGACTTAGGAGCAAGCCCTAATATTGCGGTAATGCTCGACGTAAACGAGGAGCATTTAGACTATCATAAGTCGCTTAATGACTATCACAGTGCAAAACTTGAGATAGTGCGCAACCAAAAAAATGATGATTGGTTGGTTATTACTGGCGCAAACTCTTTGTTCAATAAGGCGCAATCAATTGCTAAGAGCAAAGTATTAAAAGTTTTTGGTGATATAAAGGCAACGCCTAGCGCACCCGCGCTTTGGTGGCAAGACGGTAGCCTGTTTGGCAACGTCGAACAAAAAGAGCATATCCTGTCTTTATCAGATGTTATTATTAACCAGCCACATAACAGTCTTAATGTAGCAGCTTCAGTGGCGGTTGCGAAAATATTGGGTATTAAAAATGATGCTATACGGCGTGCGGTGAAAAAGTTTAAAGGTCTATCACAAAGGTTAGAAGAAGTTGCTACTATAAACGGTGTTTTATTCATTAATGATTCTGCGTCTACTAACCCTAATACCACGATTGCCGCAATAAAAGCGCACCCTCGCGCACCCTTAATTTTGCTGGTGGGTGGAAAAAATAAAGGGCTTGATTATTCTGTGCTAGTAAAAGAGCTCTCATTGGCAAAAAATATTAAAATGGTTTATGTTTTTGGCGATTTGGCACGTGAGTTGCCTCCCTTAATAAATAGTGTAAAAAATGAAATCAAATTCGAAGCAGTATCAACTCTTCCCGAGGCGCTGGGGAAGGCAAAAAAAATTGCGAAAAACGGTGACACAATCCTTTTCTCTCCTGGCGGAGCGAGTTTTGACCAATTCGAAAATTATGTTGTGCGTGGACAACAATTTAATAAGCTAGTTTATGAACAATTCTCTCGATAAATTTCGGCGTTATTCAAAAAGACCAGACTACATTTTTTTACTAGTGGTGGTATCTCTTGCGTTGTTTGGCCTTTTAATGATTTATTCTGCGTCATCGCTTATTGCCTTTCAGTGGTTCGACGGCGATAATAATTATTATTTTGTTGGTCGCCAGGCACTTAGCTTAGCGGTTGGATTAATTGCCATGGCGGTGACAATGGTAATCGACTACCGAGTATGGCAAAAATATTCAATCTGGATGCTTCTTGCCACTATTGTTTTACTGCTCGTTGTTTTAATTCCTGGCATCGGGGAGGAAAGCAAAGGAGCAAGCCGTTGGCTCGATATTGGCCTAATTCGTTTTCAGCCTTCGGAGTTTGCAAAACTTACTTTGATTATTTATTTCTCTAGTTTGTTTGCGAAAAGGCCTGAAAAAGTAAATATTTTACCAGTTATTGCAATTCTCGCTATTATCTCTTTGTTGTTGATAGGGTTACAATCTGATCTTGGCACCTTGGTAATTATGACAGGTATCGCTACTGTTACCTTTTTTGTGGCAGGGGGATCTTATACGCAAATGCTAATGGGAGGAGGTTTGATACTGGCTGCTTTCGCGTTATTCATTCGTGGCTCACAATAT
>JAGOOF010000022.1 GCA_017992655.1 Patescibacteria group bacterium | reverse complement strand
TAGCATTTTTACCAAAATATCAAGCATTGGCTCCTCTCCCAGCGGTACCTATGAGAATTCAACCAATATCGCTTTTACTTTACCTAACTCATCTACTGGCGCCGGGTTAGGAACAGGATCTGCTAGTGGCATAGCATCACCAGAAGCATACTCGCGGTACTTAACCTCTCTTATAATGCTATGGGTCTCCATAATTCTTCCTTTGTTTTTGTTGCATTATGGCATTAAGGCAACAGAAGAAGCGGTAGTAGAGTGGTACAACCAGGGCAAGCTTAACCCCCGTTTACAAAGCATCATTCGTGCTTTAAAGCCACCCAGCGACAAAGACAACACAGCTACTACAGGGGCAAGAGTTTCGCCAGCCGTTATTCCAGCAGATACAGGCGCGAAAGCTTCTTCCCCCCTAACCTCTTTGCGTACGCTTCTTACTGGTAAAAACAAGGAGAAAGTAATTGCTCCTACCACGACAGAAGAAGCGGACACAGACAAGAGAACCTCTATTGAACCCATTGATACCGCACTTGTTCAAAATATTGGCATTGCTCAACCAGCTACAGGCACCACAAGCACAACAAACGAGACATTGTTCGATACTTCCCGCCAGCTCAATTTGTCGCCAATGCCTCAAGCACAAACACCCGCCACCATTGTTAGCCCAGTTATTAGGCCCGCTATTGGTGAAGAAAGAGTCACTACATCGGGCATGTCTTCCGGCAATTTGTTGCGTACAGCAGGCCTGACAGAGTTAGGTACTGTAGCAGAAGAAATTAGGGAGGGCCGTGTTCAAAATACCCGCTTACAACAAATAGCACGCCTTGAGACCCAGCCAGCACGCTTGGCGCAAGTTGTTGCGCAGGCAAATATGCTAAGCCGCCCCGAACAGGCCCCTACCGAAGTGCAACGTAATTCTATTGTGGCAATGAAAAACAATGTTTTGTCGCGTAGCTTAAGCAACCAGACCAAGGGCATTATTGCCCTTGCACGCAAAGACACGGGTAGTGTCGCAAGCCAAAACATTACACGTGAGCTTACCGAGCGTAATCTTCAGGTGGTAAGAGAAAAAACAGAAAAACTTCTTCAAACCAGCCAGGTTACCAACCCTAACACTGTAAGAGAGCTGGAACAACTTACACAAAATATTGGCAAGTACCAAAATACTCCTTTCTACAAAGCAAGCGAGAAAAACGCGCTTGGCAAACAAATTGAGCAAGCGGTGCGTGGTCTTTCCCAAAGTAAAGAAGCTCCTAAAACAACCGGCACGCCCTCCGGCATGGGTACGCTCCCCGCTCCTGCTTCCGCTAAAGTAAAACAGGCAAGCGAGCTTCCTGCCACCAAAGAAGGCGATGATCTCTTTCGCTCCATGGACGTTTTAAATGCCACCGAGGTAGCAGAGGGAACAGTTGGCAAGGTAGAAGGCCTCCTTGCGGAAAGCGAAGATATAGACAAAATGGTTGCTAACCAAGGCGATAAAAATGACTTTGCAAAAACCAAAGCCCATTGGGTTGCCTACTACCGCGACACTCCTGTTCCCACAAGCGACAAAATATCAGGCAGGGCAGATTGGATAAAAGAACAAATTAAAGAACAAGAACCTCTCTTAAAAGACATAACCGAAGGCGATTATGAGAAACGCGACAAAGCGTTAAACCGCCTACAAAAAATACTGCCATTTCTTTTACTGGGCAACTACTCTTTGCTCGATATAACACTGTACCTCAAGGCAAAAATTGCGGCTGCCCGCACAGTGCTCGAGGAGCTAGAACATCCTTCCGCCAAAAACACCCAATCCACGCCGGAGAAAAACACACAAAACGCCCCTTCCCGCCCAAGCTACGAAGAAAACAAAGCGCAAGCTCCCTCTAGCACAACAGATTTGCCGGCAATAAACAATAACAAAGCGCAATAATATGTCTCGCATAAAATTAATACTCCTTTTTGGTTTGGTGTTTGTTCTTATGGGGTGCGACAAACAAGGCGACTTTCTTGGCCGTAGCAATGTATCCGCCTCTTCTGTTTTAGCCCCCCTCGATGGTGTTCTTGCCAACTTGGTCCAAGATCCCAACATGCTTTATGCGTCGCCCAACACCAAGCAAACGGTGGACATTGTTTTTAACAAGGATGATAAGCCGTTTGAGAGCTATTATGACAATCAACCTATTGATGTTTCGACAATGCAAAACGTGCTTGCTGAGCTTACTCCTAGCGACAGTAACCCCGTCTATCGCTATTTTCGTTATGCGGAAGGAGTTAGTATCCCCGCTTACAAGCTTTTAGAGGGCACCAATGTTACGGTGGACAAAACTTACAAAGGAGACACAAGCAAGCCTCTTGAAACCACTATTAACCGCACAAATGGCCAAATAGAAGATACGCCAAGCCCCACCAGTTTAATGCCTGTTTTTGGCCGGGTGTTAAACCCCAACCTTAAGCGGTGGTCTTCTAACCCCGAACTTTTCACTTTGCGCAAAGATTATTTAACACAAAACGAACCCACCGAGCAAGAAGATTGGGAGATAAAAAACTACTTAAGCTCTTACGACTTAAATGAGCCCGAAAAGTTGGTACTTGACGGTGCGCCAACCAATGGTGATAAAAAACCACCGGCGTTAATTTTTGTTCTTTACGAGCCGAGTAGCTACTGGCAAACAGACAATCGCAAAAACAGAGTAAACGACAATACACTTTATTATTTCGATGTTTACTACAGTATTGACCAGTGGAATATGTTTGTAAATAAGCAAAGCGGCGATGTAGACAAGAATAATCACCTCGACGGACTTCGCCTCCCTAATGACTTCGGTGTTTGTAATTACAATGGTTCTATATCGGTAGCCAATCCTATAACTATATCCCGAAGCTCACAGATACCGCCACAGGACGAGCCAGGACACAATCCTTCTCCCACACGGCATATTGAATGTGGCCTTTTTGGTTTTAGCGGCCACTGTTGCGGACCCGGGGGCGATTGTCGCGAAGAAGTGCCTATTACACCCAAACCCACTGTCGATGGCGATCTAGAATTCACTTTAATTACTATGCTCACAGACTCTTTCTACACAGCGCTTGCGCAAAAAGATCAAGAGAAGTATAAATACAGCCAGCCCGATGTTAACCTCTGGGTAAAGCACGAATTCATCGAAATGCTCCAAAGTGGAGATGCTACCTTTGCGGTTACTAGTGATAAACTTAAACCCCTTAATGAAAAAAATAGATTTTCCCCTAAAAATAATCTCCAGGTGCCACAATGGCTCTACAGCGAAGAGGCGGTTAAGGAAAATATGGGGTTATGCCGGTCGGTAACATATACAGACTTTGCACAATGCGTATTAGACCACTCGCGCTATAAAGTGCAATATACACTTTCTCCATTAGACGCTTATTACCACAACCGCACTTTAATTGTTGATGACACTATATACGAACGTGTGGCATCTCCCGCAACAAGCAACGGCGCGCGCGCGCAAAGCGCTATACCAGATTGGATTTGGTGCTGGTTTACGCCAGAATGATATAATAAAGTAAAATGAACGACATAAAAATCAATTTGCGCCCCCACGTTCCTCCCGCCACTTGGCGTGAGCCACTTAGCAGTATGGTGCTTGATGCCCGTGCACCCACCACTAACCCGCGCGGACGCCTAATGAAAAACCTCCTCCGCCACGCCTCCGCCACCAGCTCTTTTTCCACTATTCTTTCCCCTTTTGAATTGCAAATATACGGCCGTGAAGCAAAAAAAGAAGGCATGCACCCTGCTTTATATAACGCAACTATCGAGGCTGTTAAAGAAAGGCTTGCGCCTGCCTTTAGGCGCCCCGGTACGTGGCGCCTTTATCTGCGCCTCCCTTCAACCGATGAGCACAGCGGGCGCCATGTTTTCAATTTTTCCGCCTTGCCAGAAAGGGAAGACAACTGGTCTCTTGCCTTTACCCGCCCCCAATCGGAGGTTAATAATCTCGACCAAAACCTAACATTGCCACAAGAAACCCACAATCTGCTCGACGGTATTTTCAAAAAGAGAAAAGGCCGTTTGGCGATTTTAGGTTCCTCGTCAGGGCGCGCCCACACCACCCACTTAATTAAAAAATACCTCGACACAAAAAATATTGGCTACCACAATTTCGTGGAGCATCATCAGCACGCCCTCCACCCCTACAACACGTTAACTGGCTCATTGCGCGATGCTCTCCCCCTAGTTGGCCTTTACCCCGCCACAATTTTTGATGCTCTTTCTCTTGGTGATAATCTTTTTCAACTGCGCCAAATACCTGGCGTTTCCATTGCTAATCTCTACGCCCCCAATAAAAGCTATTTCGACAAGCTCGCTACCCTCCAACTGCTACCGCCTGATTTTTTTGACGCTGTTTTAGAATCTTACCTCCTCCCCAAAACGTGCGAGAAGTGTATGCCCTCCTACATTCCGGCTGTCCGCTTTGCACCCATGCGCCGCATTGCCTCTTCCCGTGGCCACCTGCTTCATGTTCACCCCTTAAGAACGGAAGATGAAAACTGCCCCCACGAAAAACAATTTCACTTGCTTCACAATATTTATCGTCCCGGCACAAAAAAGCCAAGCATAGAAAACCAGCTTTACGACCTCGCACTTAACCACGTTATTAGCGCGGGCACTCTTGCTCGCTACGCGAGCGCGTAGCTTATTCGATAACCGGCTCTTTGAGGTAAGATAGTTTTTGTGTAAATTTGCCCAAAAGCGGGTAAAAACTATTGATAAAACCCTCCATATCAACAATGTTTTGTGCCACCCCATACCAGCGGGGAAGGCGAAAGTCCGTTTGCGCGAACCTTTTCGCCCACTCAAACTCAACATCCATGCTTAAAGCAAAAGGCAAATATTGTTCGAATTCATTTTCTAAACTGTCCTGCACCGTTGCCTTTTTGTTAAGCGCCAAATAGTTGCGAAAAGCAAGCCACTTTCGTGCTTCCGCTTTTCCCTTGGCTGTTTTCATTGAGATACGGCCTGCAAAAGCAACTGCCAAAAACCCCATTCCCATAAGCCCTGCCCATAGAAGCAAAGTGTACTTTGGGTCGCGCGCCGTCACCATAGTGAAGATAAAACCTCCTCCACCGAAGAAAATCATAATTAAGCCGTAGATGCGATAGCGCCAATGAACAAAAGCAGGGTTTTTGGCAAAAAATTGCATTGATACAATCTGCTCATATATTTGCTCGTAAACACGCGTTACACGTTGGCTGAATAAATCGTTACTTACCCTTACTTCTATTTCTTCACCAGTACTAAGCGTTTCTCCGCGGTTAAAAAATTCTTCTATTAAAGTTTTTTCGTAGGCACGCAAGTTTTTCCACTCCAACGAGCGGACATTCTTTTTATAAATTAGCATTTCTCCGTCTTTGTCCTCGATCCCCAGAAAACCTCTGTTTGCTAAATCGACAATGGTAGATAAAATTTCCTGGCTCCTTATTCGGCCGTGCAAAAGCACACCCACCAGTGGCGGGGGCAGATTATCGGGTGGCGATTGCACCACCGCCAGAGGAGGGCGCGCCAAACTTTCACCAGTTGTACGAGCGTAAATGTTAATTAAAACAACAAGGCCAATTAGGGGCAGAAGTACACTCAAAACAAGCCAAGAAAAACCGCTAAAATTATTGACAATCCTTTTAAGCGCGCCTATTGTTCCCAGCTCGAGGTAACCACTGGGGAATTCTAAATATACCGTAACCTGCGCGGTGGACGCAATGCTCTCTGCTTCCAAAACAATAGTTTGGTTGTTGTTGGTAAAATAGCTCGCACTCACTGTACCTACACCATGAGCGGTAATTAAGCGCCGCCCCTCCTCTGGTATGGTTTGGGGGTCAATGACTTTAGGGAGATTAACGATTACCTGCAAACTATTGATATAGCCTTGGACGGGGCGGCGCGTTTCTCCGTCGAAAACTACAATCCTTAGCACGTCAGTATCAATCTGGGTTTCAACAATAGGGCTTACATACCGCCCCTCTTGCCGTACCTCACCCTTTTTCGTAATTTCAAGGTTTATTGTTTCCGTTCCAAATTGCTCATCGCTTAGCTCTGGCTCTATTGCGCTTTCGTCGGGCAAAGTTGGCTCTGTGAGCAAAATTTCATCTTCGGGCAGGGCAGGTTGGTCGGCCACAACACGCAGACTATCGGCCCATGCCGTAATTCTTTGTACCGGGTGGAAGTAGGAACCGGCAACACCAAGCACAATACCAATTGCGGCAAAGAAAAAGAACTTCCGCCATAAGAAGCTTGTACCGCGCAACAATTCCGCCCAAATACTTCTTCTCACTACCCTCCTGTCTGCAATGTTGAATTCTTATGCATTCTACTTAAATTATACACCAATAACTCCACTCCTGCCTCTGGTGTTATAGATCCTGTTTTAACATCGATGTCGGTTTGCGCAATAAGCTGGTAGGTTTTTTTCAGCCACTGCCAGCTTAAGTTTTTAACCAAAGGCGCTAATTTAGCAACAACAAAAGGCATTACCCTCGCCCTCTTCGCAATTGTAGAGTAAGGTGCTTTTTCCTCTAAAAGCCCTTTAATGTAAACCAGCGAGCGGTACTGGTAGGCAATTGCTCCTAGAACCATAATTGGCTCGCTTTGTGTTCTTAAGCCAACAATGTGTTTAACCATTACCTTATCGTTTCCCGCCTTTAGCGCATCGAGTAGCGCAAAACTATCCCCTGTCTCTTTGCGCACAAGGAAAAGATCGACATCTTCGCTTGCCACCTTCCTATTAAGGCAATAAAGGCGTAATTGCTCTAATACGTTTTGCAGTTGCCATCCATCGCCTTGTGTCCCTGCAATTAAAAGTCTTTGTGCTTCGCTTTCAATATTAATATCATTTTTTGCGATTAATTCACGGGCAAACTTTTCCCAGGCCACTCCTGAAAGGGTTTTTAACTCCACAAAATAAGAAGACTTAAAAAGAAATTTATAAAGTTTTGTCCTTTTATCAACATTGTTTTTTTCGAGCAACACCGCGCTAACGGTGGGCGATTTTTTTTGTAGCCTGTTTACTATCGCCTCGCCGTCTAAACCTTTTGTTGCTAAAAGATTTTTAATAACCAGTATTTTCTGTTGCGCGAAAAGGCCGGTAGAAGAAAGTTCGTTTGCCAGACGCCCCTGCTCAAAATTATTTTCGCAATCGAACACTACCACGTTTTTCTGCTCCACGCCAAGGCGCTTAATTATTTCTGCCAGTTTTGCCTGACGTCGAAAATCGTCATCGCCAAAAATAAAATACAGGCCGTCGATCATATTTTTTTCTTTGAATTTCGATATGCCATTAACGAAGCGGCAAGCCACCACAAAATCGCGAGATCGTTTTTAAAAATTGGAGTGTCAATTAGCCCATAAAAAAGCATTGCTAGAAGGAAAACCAAAGGCATCGTTACTTCTTTCGCGCTCATGCGGTAGCTTGCGCGAAAAAGGATATAAAGCCACCACACAAAAACTAAAAGTGCGAGCCCGCCCATGCTTGCCCAAACATGCAAAAATAAATTATGAGCCGTGAGGGCAAAAGGGCCTATGAATTCTTCGTAATTAACTCTTCCCTGTGTTAATGTGGCAAAGTAGTTTTGATAGTTGCCTAAACCCACCCCGAGCAATGGCTTTTCTTTAATTATTTCAAAAGTAGTACGCCAAATTTCCCAGCGCACATTGTTGCTTGTGGCCACTCTTCCCGCATCGGGCGAGACGCTGAAATCAGGGCGCGCAAAGTAAAAAACAATTCCCACCATTACCACTGCTAACGCCACTAGCGCAAATTTTTTGTATTTAATTTTGTGGCCTAAAGACGAATGGCGAACTAATATATAAGCGCCACCGAGCACCAAAGACCCCACTAGTGCCACTACAGCCCCTCTGCTTTGCGCGCCAAAAAGGGCAATTGCCATGGCGAGCGCCGCCACTATACTTATTGCACGCCACGCTTTTTGGTATTTAATTGCCCCAACTACCGACAAGCTTAAAATAGGTGCTAAAAACAAGCTTAAGTAGTTCGCGGAGGCAGATACATCGAAACCATACCAGCCAAGCCAGCGCCCATCACTTGCCACGTGCCAACCTGTCGCTGAAAATAAACTTATAAGTGCTACTACCCCGCCTGTTATGATTAATGTTTTCATCGCCAGGGAAAAACGGCGGCTGGTAACCACCATAATATAGAGAAGAAAGCCGTCGATGAAATACGCTCGCCAATAGCCCATGCCCGACATTACGTCTGGGTTAGAGAGAGCGCTCACAAGACCCAACAACAGCCAAAATGCGATTATGATAGACTCTTGACGCATAAGAACACACGTTAGAGAGTGCTTGAAAAACGCCTTTATTTTACTTTTGCCTAGCAGTAAAAGCCAACTGATAAAACCAACATAAAGCGCAATTTCGAACGCATTAGTAGGAATGCCGAAAAGGGAAAAACGAAACCAATAAAGCGGGATAGAAAAGATTATTGCCGATAGAATATATTTTTCCATATATATTTTTATTTTATTTCGAATTTAATCTCTCATCTTTCTTATTGTTCTTGCTCAATATCTTTTCCTGATTAGCAATAAGCAAGCCGGTAAACACCCACACGTACACGATATAAATGGTCGAGAATGTCGCGTATTGTGCCAGTATCGCGATGATACCGATAGTAAGACCGGCCAGAGTGGCCCTGTCGAAATTGTTATCTACCACAAACCAAGCCTGCACCGAACGAACGAGTACAAAGCCGAAAAAAAGTATAAATAGAACAAGACCTATCACTCCCATCTCCACTAGCGTTTCCAGGTATTGATTGTTCACTATCGGTTGGTAGTCATCGGTTTGTGATTGAAATTTGTCTTCGAGTTCCAGCTTGCCATAGCCCCCAAGACCGACTCCCCGCCACGGGAAAACACGCCACCATTCAAGTGCAAGCGCGGAGGCGTCTTTTCTCGAGACAACCGACTCCGCATTAAGCCTAGACACGCTAAGATGGTCGAAAATTTCA
>JAGOOF010000021.1 GCA_017992655.1 Patescibacteria group bacterium | reverse complement strand
TCAGCTTGCTGAGCTAAAAGAATTTGCCGCCAAAGAAAAACTTGAAATCGTCGCCTCGCTTTGCGAGGCAAAAACTGCCAAAGAACCTGGCCGAACTGTGTTCGGCGAAATGCTTGCTCGGATTGAAGAGGGCGAAGCCCAAGGAATTTTGGCTTGGCATCCAGATCGACTGGCTAGAAATTCAATAGACGGAGGCAAAATCATTTATCTGCTGGACACAGGAAAAATCAAAGATTTGAAATTCCCTACATTTTGGTTTGACTCAACGCCACAAGGAAAATTTATGATGAACATTGCCTTTGGTCAAAGCAAGTATTACATAGACAATTTAAGCGAAAACATCAAACGAGGTCATCGGGCAAAACTGCGAAAAGGTATTTGGCCAAACTTTGCCCCGCTTGGTTATTCCAATAATCCCAAAACAAGGGCGATTGATATTGATAGCGAAAAAGCACCATTTGTCAGAAAAGCATTTGAAATTTATTCAACTGGCGAATACACACTAAAAGCCCTTGCCAAAGTTTTGGATCAAGCGGGGCTAAGAAGCTACAAAGGCAATGTTCTTTCGGTTTCCTGTGTCCAGCGACTTTTGCAAAACCCGATTTATTACGGAGTATTTTCTTTCAACGGTGAAATTTATGACGGAACGCACGAGCCAATTATTTCCAAGAAACTTTTTGATTCTGTTCAACAAGTAATGAGCAACCGAGGGAAAAAGAAACGCAAACGAAAACACGAATTTGCTTTTTCTGGTTTGATGAAATGCGGAAATTGCGATTGCCTCATAACTGCCGAAAAACAAAAAGGACACCACTATTATCGCTGCACCAAGAAAAAGCAACCTTGTAATGAAAAATATCTGCGAGAAGAAAACCTTGTTGAACAGATGAAAGGTATTATTCAAAAAGTTTCTTTGCCTAACGACTGGGCAAATAATATGCTTGCCGAGATAGACAAGGAAAGAGAACAAGCAAAAGAAGAAACGAAAGTTTTTGTTCAAAATCTACTATCCAAGAAAACGGAGATTGAAGCTAAAGCTGAAAACCTACTTGATTTGTTTATTGGTGGAAAAGGCATTGAGCCAGAAGAATATCAGCAGAAAAAACAAAAACTTCTCAACGAGAAGCTGGACATTCAACAAAAAATTAAAGATTTTGAACAAAAAGGAAATAATTGGCTCGAACCGATGAAAGAAATGATTTTAGCCAGTAGCCAAGCCAAAATTCTTTTGTCGCAAAGCGACAATCAAGAAATCCGAGCATTCCTAAAAAATATCGGCTCGAACTTCATTTTGAAAGATAAAAAAATCCAATTTGCGCTTAAAATCGGCTGGCGAGCCCTCGCAGAGGGCGAGCCAACAAAGACATTTCCTAACTGGCGGTGAGGGTGGGATTCGAACCCACGGACCCCTTACGAGGTCAACACATTAGCAGTGTGCTGCTTTCGGCCACTCAGCCACCTCACCTATCACAAAACATTATAACTGCATCAGGTTCGTTTAGCAATAACTAATTTATTTTTTAGCCCTTTTTCCCTTATTGCGCAAAATCAACCTCACAATAACAACAAGCGCTACGGCGGGAAGCAAATATAAAATTGCACGCCAAAAGGCCTTATCGGCAGTATTTTCCACACTTGGCGCAATCTCTAGCTCATAATCAATCGTCTTTTCACTACCTCCAACGCTAATTTCCTTTTCAACCGCGCCCTGCGCCAAAAAGATTTTCACCTTGTGCACACCAGGCTCAACATTGCTAAAATATACAACTCCCTTTTCATCGGCAACCCGAGAGCGTACATTGGAATACAGCTCCACTCTGGTTTGCGCCATGGGAACGCCGTTGTTTTTAACCAGTATTTTAATGTTGTACAATTCCACTTCGCCATAACTTTCCTGCGTACTGGCGCTTGGCGTGGCCACACTGCTACGTGGTGTTGCTGGCTCATTACTGCTTTCACTCGCCGTTTCATTACTTACCGTGCTAGGTGTAGACGTAGTAATTGCAGTAGACGCAGTCGAGGTAGTGGTTACAGATGGAACGCTTGCAAAAAATATTTCCACACTAGAGGCATCGGTAGTTGTTGCTACTGGCTGGCCACCGTTGCCTTCTAAATCCTGGTAGCTAACCACAAAAGAAACAAGTCCCTCTTTGTCTCCCGTCTTTACCGTATAGGTTGCCGACCAATTGTTTTCTACTGTATTTATTACTGTAGAAACGTCTTGCACTGCTTGCCCGCCAGAAGAAAACTGGATTGTGGGCGTGCCAATTTCTTCATTGGCAGAAAACAACAGCGTTACTACATTGTTTACTGTCGCTTTTGTATTATCCTCGTTGTTAGAAACAATACTTACAGAGTCGAGCATAGGCGCGACTATATCGCCCACCGTAAAGACCCAAGTTTCTGCGTTAACAATGCCCGCAAAAAGATTGCCTGCGCCATCCACAAACGTGCCTTCGTCTATTTGAACATAGTATTGTTGCTTGTCGGTAAAATCCAACTCTGGGTTGATTGTCACTCTCGCACCTGACACTGTTACCATGGCACTGTCTGCCGCAATAGTTGCAAAAAGCGAGTTATCGGCGCTTTTTTTAATAACAATGTTCTTTCCCCCCACCGTAGCCACGTTTTCGGAAAAATCAACAACAAGGTTGCTATCAACCTCCACGTAACCGGCACCGTTAACAGGAGAAAGCGAAATAACAGCAGGAGCATCGACATCCACGCCCACCAAGGAACTATTAGTTGTTTCGTAGTAATTAGCGTCTAGATCGTGGGCGCTAATAACAAAGGAAATCTCGCCACTTGTATCGGCGCTATTCACGGTGTAAGTAGCAAGCCACTCTGTTCCATTGGCGCTAGTAGGCAACACAGGGCTGTCCGCAACATCATTACCGCCGGAGTAGAAAACAACGCTCGGCACGCCAATGGGAGCAGAGGCAACAAACGACAATGTTACTTGATCCCCGGCTTTAGCGATTGTGTTGTTGCTATTGCTAGAAGTAATGGCAATAGAATTCAATGTACTAATGGGGTCAGTATTATCGACCGTAAAAGTTCCATCCAAAGTATATTCGGTACATAGCGGTTCCTGGTCGCACACCCTACCTTTTAGGCTATAATCGCCGTTAGCAATTTCCGCACCCTCAACACTGGTTTGCAACAAGAAGCTTAGCGCACTGGAGTTTTCCAGCAGTGGGTCGCCCACTTGGTTGCCACTCTCATCGAGCAAATAAAGATAGTAGCTTAACGTATCGTTATTCGGATCTGTGGCGGGCTCCCAGTTAATGTTGATGTCTCCCGCGTAAGTATCACCAGGGTTAGGGTGTAAAAAAGATGTTATGTTAGGAGGAAGGTTGGGCAATTCGTTAAAATAGAAAACCGATGTATCTGTGCCTGTTAATCCATTTTCCGTAGCGGAGGTTATGACCTTCACCCCGTCTTTAATACCATCGCCGTCGGAGCGCCGCGCAACATGGATGTGAGCATCGGGGCAACCGGATTGCAGGGTAGTCGTCCAACCGCTTTGGCTCCCTGCGTACCAACGGCTGTTGTTATCGCATAGGTCGGCGGGTTGATACCTAAAGTCCCAACCACGGGCATCGTTAGGCGATGTGGAATAAAGTATTACCCAGAAATCACCACTAATGTTTAAATTTTTAGCCCCTAATGTTTCGTCGCTGTTAGTCGATAAGGCAACTAGGTGGTGCGATGAATTCTCCGTGTGAGTATGGTTAAAATCGCTGTTTTTATTAATAGTCCCCACTAGCTCAACGTCTGCAAAGTTACGCCAGTCATTTTGAAAATAGGTAATATCGTGGCCAGAACCAGCAACATAAACCTGTAAATCCGCAGAATTCACCTGTGAGCGACGATAGGCGTTAAACTCGACCCAGAAAGTCATATTACCAGTAACGGTAAACGGGTTAGAATAGTGTAGAAGCTGATAATTGTTGCGCCTTATTACCGTGTTTAGGGGGGTGTTATCCCAAGTAATTGCCGATGGCGCAAAATAAATTTCAGGGTATATGCTGTCGGGGTACACGTTGCTACTTACCCACTTACTTATTTCACTGTCGTAGGTTAAGTTTTTCGTTACACCGCCAGAGGCAGTGGAACCATCGGCGTAATAGTCCCAATAATCGCCACCGTCGCCATTAACTCCCGTAATTGAGGCAGTAGCGGTAGAGCTTGTGTTGAAATCAGTTATTGTTGCCAGAATATTGTAAGGAGAAAAACGCGAGCACAAGAGCTAGCCACGTAAGTTTAAAACGAGCTTTACCTGCCCGCTTTTTCTCCTTTTCGTTTTTCGGGCCACGAACAAGTGTTAATTTCACACTTTAATTATAGCAGAAATCAAATGCCTCAATGAGATAGAAACTGTTATTTCTTCAGTTTGAGATCTTTTACTAATTTGGCGTAAACTTTTTCGTCTTTTTTCTTAAGGTAGTTTAAAAGACGGCGTCTCTTGCCCACCAAAATCAAAAGTCCACGCTTGGAATCAAAATCGTGAATATGTTTAGTTAGATGCTTTGCCAGCTGGCTAATTCTATCGGTTAAAAGAGCAATTTGCACACTGGTAGAACCGGTATCCTTCGCACTTGCCCGGTATTTTTTTACCAGGTTGGTTTGCTTGCTTACTCCCTCTTTGGTTTTGCTCACCGTTTTCTCCGCCATTATTTCTCCTTCTTAACTGTTTTCGCTTTTACTGTTTTAGTCACTTTTTTTTGTGGCGCCTTTGCCACTTTACCTACCGCTTTTGTTGCAACTTTTTTAGGTGCCGTTTTTTTAGCTACCTTTTTTGTCTTTGCCTTGGGTGAAACCGCTTTTACCGTTTTCTTAGGAGTAGAACCCACGCTTTTCGCAAGCCTTGCTTTAAGTCTTGCCGCCTTATTGGGGTGAATAACATTGTTTTTTGCGGCTTTGTCTATTTTAGAAAATGTTGCATTGATATTCTGCGCGTTCACCAAACGAAGAGCTTCCTTCAAAAGTTTTTTTTGGCTAGCATTACGCTTTTCTTTACGGCGACTCACGCGCAAGGCTTTCTTTGCCGACTTAATAATAGGCATTTCTTTCTCTCTTTCCTTTAATAATAGCAACGGTAACGATTACTACCCTGCTATTGTACCCTAATTTACTATTCTTGACAAGAGGGGCGGCTGTGATATGATGATCAGTCAAACAGTTATTAGCTATCATTTTAACCGAAAAATTATGGAATTATCACCAAAACAGCAAGCAGTTGAACTAATTCGCGCAAGCCACCGCGTTCTTATTGTTGCGCACGAAAATCCCGATGGCGACGCGCTAGGAAGCTCCCTCTCTTTAGCGCTTACTTTAAACAAACTTAAAAAAGACGTAACTACTGCTATTGCCGGACCCATGCCCCCTATTTATAACTTCCTCCCTAATATAGACATGGTTAACAGCGAAGTTTCTGGCGCAAAAGAATTTACGGTTTCCGTGGACATCGAAAACATCGAAGTAGAAAAACTGGGCTACAAAACAGACGACAAAAAGAAAAAGTTAAGCATTATCATCTCCACAAGCTCGGGCAACATCGAACCCAAAAATGTAACCCTGGGCGCCAGTACCACCCCTTATGACCTGATTATCGTTTTAGATTCGCCCGACCTAGACAGGCTAAGTACCATTTACGACAGCAACCCCGACTTGTTCTACGAAGTGCCTGTTATTAACATCGACCACCACCCTTCCAATGAATACTTTGGCAAAGTGAACTGGATTGATGTAACAGCCGCAAGCACCTCGGAAATACTTGTGTCTTTAATAGAGGCATTAAGCGCCCCTCACAAAGGAGAGCCGGCGCAAACATTAATGGATCCAGACATCGCCACCCTTCTTTTAACGGGGCTCACAACCGATACAAACAGTTTTCAAAACGCAAACACCACTCCTAAGAGCTTAACGGTCGCGGCACAACTGGTAGCAAGCGGGGCGCGCCAGCAGGAAATAATTCGCAATATTTACAAAACCAAACCACTAACCACCCTTAAGCTCTGGGGGCGCGCCCTGAGCAACTTGCGCGAAGTAAGCGAAGCACGTTTTGTTTTTGCTACTTTAACAAGCGCCGATTTTTCTGATTTGGGAGCAGAGGAGCAGGAGGCAAGTGGAGTAATAGATGAGCTCATGAAGTCCACGGGAGGAGTAGATTTTGCCATGCTCATTAGCGAAAGAAACGGTGGCGTTCACGGTTCGTTACGCTCCGTAGATAAAGGAGTGGATGTTTCCACTATTGCCCGCATTTTTGGAGGAGGCGGGCATGACACCGCGGCCGCTTTCCACCTCGACAACACTACTTTAGAACGCGAGCTAGAAAGAATTATTTCTAAAATTACCTCTTTCCGCCAACGCAATATCGACGCAAGCGAGCGCCAGGCGGCAATGCCCGAGCTCCAGGAAGAGAAAAAAACCCAAAACGGCTCCGATAAATGGTAACAAGAACATTTGCGCTTCGCCTGTGAACCTGGTAAAATAGAAAATAATGAATAAATATTGGGCGAGCCAAGTTGCCGATCAAATTTTAGCGGCCCGTTCTGGCACCATCACTCTTGCCACGGGCATTACCCCAAGTGGCCCTTACCACGTTGGCCATTTGCGGGAAATGATCATAACCGACGCCTTAAACGACGAGCTTGTCAGCCGAGGTGTTAAAACTCGCTTTATCTACTTTATCGACGACCTAGACAATCTTAGGAAGTTATACCCTTTTTTGCCGAAAAGTTTTGAGCGTTATGTACACTGCCCTATTAGCAAAATTCCCGCTCCCGAAAAATCGGGGGAAACATATACCCAATATTTTCTTAAGCCCTTCGAACAGGCGCTAAAGAAACTGGGGATAAATGTAGAGTTTCATTACGCCCACCAGTACTACGAGCAAGGAAAAATGACCGATGCCATAACAAAAGCGCTGGAAAAAAGAGACGAAATCGCAGAAATTATTTCCCGTGTCTCTGGCCGAGAGCTACCTGAAGATTGGCAACCTTTTGAGCCCCTCGATAAAACAACAGGCAAAATCCGTGGCGCGCGCATATTGGCAGTAGATACAAAAAATACCCGTGTTCGATACTTAAGTGAAAACGGCAAAAAATACTGGGCCGATTATTCCAAAGGCGAAGGTAAATTACCCTGGCGCATCGATTGGCCGGCTCGTTGGGCGTTACTTGACGTTGCGTTTGAGCCTTTTGGCAAGGAACACGCCGCCGCCGGTGGTAGCTACGACGTCGGCGCGGAAATAGTACAGAAAGTTTATGGTAAAACCGCCCCCGAGTACGTTGTTTATGAACATATTTACCTTAAAGGCGAACAGAAAAAAATGAGTGCATCGCTTGGTAATTTAATTCCGCTTAGTGAGTTTTTGGATATAGTGCCTCCTGCCGTTGCCCGTTACTTTGTTTTGCGCTCCCGCAACGAACGCCACATTGTGTTTGACCCCGGCGAGGGCTTAATGCAATTAACAGACGAATTTGCCCGTCTTGAGCAAAAAGTAATTGTGGGGCAGGCAAGCGCTATTGAGCAAAGTATGTATCGCTTGTCGCAAGTTACTAACAACAAAGTTTCTGTTGAGGTCCCTTTTGGCCATTTAGTAAATGTAATACAGGCCTCCCAAGGCAATATCGACGAGATTCAACGTCTTCTTAAGCGCACAGGCCACATTGCAAGCCTAAAGAGCGATGCCGATTTGCAGGCACAAGTGAAAAGAGTAAAACTATGGCTTAAAAAATATGCCCCAGAAAACGTTAAGTTTGAAATTCTTAATGCTCCTCCGCCACTTAGCCTAAAGCATGAAGAAAAGACAATGTTGTTATCCGTGGCGCGGGCAGTAGAAAGTGGCCTTGCTGGCATTGATTTGCACAACGCTATTTACGAAGCGGGACGCGCAGAAGGGCTTAAGCCAAGAGAGACGTTTGCTTTAATCTACAAAACTTTTTTAGGGAAAGAATCAGGGCCGAAAGCGGGTTTTTTCCTAAGTATGCTGGGCAAAGATTTTGTTCTAAAAAGACTTGCGCACTACACAAAATAGGTCGATGATTTTTTGGCCTTCTTCCTGCCGCATTAGTGCTAACTTTGTTTCAGTTTTTACTGTTCGATTTTTACTGTTCGAGATGCCTGTATCGAGTGCAACCGAGATGCCTGTATCGAGTGCAACCGAGATGCCTGTATCGAGTGCAACCGAGATGCCTGTATCGAGTCAAACGAGATGCCTGTATCGAGTCAAACGAGATATACTCACCGAGAACTATTCCCGTTAGTATCACATCAGACGAAAGGATAGTTCTCGCTTTGCTCGAACAGTAAAATCTTATCGTTCGAGAGAACTACGCGAAGCTCCATCTCGAGAACTAAAAACCATCAGTTGATATCTAAACGCAATAGTTCTCACTGGGTACAGTTCGAACAGTAAAGTTTTATTGTTCGAGGAATGGAATGACGAGAACTATTGCCGTTGCCTGTGTACTAGCGTGGTAGTTCTCGCTTTGCTCGAACAGTATTAAAATCTGATACTTCCTGCCACCGGCTGTGATTGTTCGGTTGCATTTACTTCAGGCGTCTGGCTACTGGCATCAGGCTTATATTGGCTACTGGCTTCCGGCTGTATTCGCTCCCCTTTATTTGCGTCTGGCTACTGGCCACAGGCAACTGGCCAATATAGGCCACTGGCATCCGGCCTTTTATAATTCGTGTTGAGTTTGTCGAAACACGAACAATAATGAAGATCACGAGCACATTTCATTAATAACAAAAAACTGGGGTAAACTTATTGACATTTTACAAAAAATGTTTTATTGTAAACTGTCGTCCTAGACGACACACCCAGGGAGGGAATGAGACATGAAGATTGCTCTAGTTCTGATAGTTCTGATAGTTCTGGGAGGAGCTGGCGTGGCCAGCGCCGACAGTTTCTCCCACCCCGAGCAGGCCTCACCGGCCTACACTCGGGACGGCCAGTTCCTCTCGGACGTGGGGCGAGTACGTCTCGCCCATGCCCGAGAGACAGGGAGCTGGCTTCCCTACGGGGAAGCGCTTCTCCTCGCCCAGCAGGAGGTTTACCCTCCGCTGAACGAGGAGACTCTCGACCCCGAGGGTCCCGCACCCTTCCGGCGGTTTCACCTTGGCCGCGAGATGGCCATGGTGAAGTTGCCGGTCAAGCCGGCGCCGGCGGTCGTAACGCCTGCGCCCGCCCGGGACACTCCTCCCGCCGAGGAGGAAGCAAGCGTAGAGGAATATGTGGTGCTAGTATTCCTCTACCCTGGATGGG